>CBDUKC010000106.1:0-10511 GCA_965367705.1 uncultured Maribacter sp.
GATGGGAAGCGACCATTGCCCCATAAGTATTGAACTTAAATTTTGAGTAGTATGCTATTAATAGCCTTCTTACAAGATGCAGCAGCCATTGAAAAAAAGATAGAAGAAGCCCCGGATAGCGGATATGAGATTGGTGTGATGATCGGCACCTACCTGCCGTTTGTAGTTTTGGTGCTCATAGCCTATTTGTTTTACTATTATTCTAAAAAACGGAAGGGGATGGAGGAGTAATTATAGATAGCTGTTATTAAAACAGCCGCTATACCCAACAACACAGAAAACCAAATGGTATCAAATGAAAGGGTTGATTCAAAATCAGCGTTTAAATGTTGAGGGGGCTACTATTTTTTACGTTCTGTTTTTTGCTTTTCAACCATCGCCTCCACATCCTTTAAGAGTTGTTTGGCATCATATAGAATACCATCTTTTATCGTGTATTTTGCGCCGCCTACCCGTTCCATTTTACCTGTTTCATCGTTTAGTCTGGGAAAACCTGTCCCATATAAGACTTTTAGGTTTTCTATAGGATTTTCTTCAATGATGACCAAATCTGCCAGTAGTCCTGGTCTTACAATTCCGAACTCTATAGCTTTACCTTTTGGTTCAAAAATAGCTTCTGCTGCATGAAGGGTAGCGCCTCTTATGACTTCTAAAGGATGAAAACCCGCCTCCTGTAGTAATTCCATCTCTTCTATGACGCCAACGCCATAGAGGTTATAAATAAAGGAAGCATCATCGCTCACAGTTACTCGGCCACCTGCGTTTTTATAATCATTAAGGAACGACATCCATACGCGATAGAAGTTTTTCCAAGCGACCTCCTCCCAAGTGGTCCAATTGTAAAAATAGGAGCCGTGATCCAAACGATTAGGTTCGTAAAAATCATGTAAAGAAGGGAGAACGTACTTATCCATCCAATCTGCATTTCGTGCTTTCATTACGTCTCTACCTGCAAGATAGGCGGTCATTGTAGGGTCCAGAATAAGGTTTTTCTCCAAAAAGAACTGAATGAGTTCGTTCCATTCATCGCTGCCTCGAGGGTGAATTTTATCCCATTGATAGGCTACTTGGCTAAAACGATCTTGTTCGTTGTTGTATTCAAGATTGCGTGGCCAATGCTGTATGTCCTGATCCTTATATAATGACTCAAAAAGTCCGTAGAAATGAGTAAGATTTTGTAAGCCCATTTCAGCTGCATCACGCGCATTAACCCTACTTACCATCATTTGCGATAAATGTGCTACAGAACCCATTTTTCGCTTTCTTGCTTCATCAATGGCCGCAGCAAAAATTTCTGGATCTAAGTTAAATATTTTGACACCTTCTACTCCTTTACTATCTGCCCAAGCTACCCATTCCCGAGCTTTTTCTGGAGTTAGTAATGGACCACCTTTCCACTCTTTTCCAGTACCTGGAACTTGAAAGTTTATGATTCTTGGCGCAACGATTTTATTTTGAGCACTACGCTTCTTCTCATTTTCAACCCAGTTTAGTTCTCCTGCCGGCACACCTCTTATGGTGGTTATACCATGGCCCAACCAAAGCTTATAGGCGTATTCAGATTCTGGTGCTTTTGGATCGCCGCCAACATGGGTATGAATATTTACAAAACCAGGTAAAACATAGGCGCCGTTCGCCTCAATTTCTTTTGTGCCTTTTGCAGGACGGTCTTTCGCCTCTATGGGAACTTTGGGCGTGCCCACTAGCACTATTTCCTTTATCTTATTGCCTTCGATAACGATATCTACCGGACCATATATTGGAGCTCCAGTTCCGTCGATTAGATTTGCCCCACGAATTACCATTCGTTCAAAAGGACCTTCGCCTTCGTTGGGGTGGCGATCAGGAGCTGGTTGTACTTGGGCCACACAAAAAAATGAAACACTTAAGGCAAGAAAAAAGAGGAGATACTTCATAATGGTCGGTTTATAAAAGTATGTTTATATTATGTATAGATAATATTTATAAAGATAGCAAAATGGTTGTATCTTTTTAAAGTGGATGTTTTCGGGAACAGGAGTTTAATTTATAGCTAAAAAATACAATTTAAACGTGATTCAAAAACGAAAGTTAGGAAAAAAGGGTTTGGAAGTTTCCGAGATCGGATTGGGATGCTGGGGTATGACTTCTGGCTATGGTAAAAGAAAGGATAAAAAAGAAATGATTACCCTTATCCGAAAAGCCGTCGAAATGGGAATCACCCTTTTTGATACAGCCGAACAATACGGACCCTTCATAAATGAAGAACTTGTGGGGGAAGCCTTGGCGCCTTTTAAGGGTCAAGTAGCAATCTCGACCAAATTCGGGTTTGCCCCCTCCACAACCAATAGCGCTTATTGGAACGAGTTGAACAGTAGGCCCGAACACATCAGGAAAGTAGCTGAGGCTTGTTTGAAACGGCTTAAAGTCGACACCATTGATTTGTTTTATCAGCACCGAGTGGATCCTAAGGTGCCTATCGAAGAGGTTGCCGGCACTGTAAAAGATTTGATAAAGGAAGGTAAAGTAAAATATTTTGGGTTATCTGAGGCTAATGCCAATACCATTCAAATGGCTCATGCAGAGCAAGCTTTAACAGCGGTACAAAGTGAATATTCCATTTGGACCCGGGATCCTGAACAGGATGTGTTACCGACACTTGAAAAACTAGGTATTGGTTTTGTTCCTTTTAGTCCGCTCGGGAGAGGATTTTTAACAGGGAAAATAAAAAAGAATATAATTTTTGAACAAAGCGATTTTCGTATCGCATTACCACGATTTAAGCCAGAGGCGATGGAGGCTAACCAATCTTTTGTTCATTTGTTGGGGGAAATCGCACAGCAGCGTAACACTACAACCGCACAAATTGCTTTGTCATGGCTTTTGGCTCAGAAGCCATTTATTGTTCCTATTCCTGGCACTACCAAATTAGAGCGTTTGATTGAGAATCTTGGGGCAACGGAATTAGTTCTTCAAGAAAGTGAGCTAAATCAAATAGACCAAGGGTTAGCAAAATTGAAAGTGAAGGGAGAACGTTATCCAGAAAATAGTATGAAAATGACAGGACTTTAAATTATTGTAGCTGCGGCTGAATACGCTTAAATTAGATAATTGGGGTTCATATATATTAACCAGCTCTTTTTTTCAAAATATTCACTAAAACAAAAACAAGCAAGGCTGGTAATACCCATCCCATACTGTAGGTACTCAAAGGAATGAATTCTTGTAGGACCACTAATTTTTCTGATAACCCTACAGAGCCCAAAAAGTCAGGAACACTAAAAATCATAGTGGTAAGTACAACTGCCTTGAAAACGTTAGCAGAGCCATATTTCTCAGGAACCACATTCAACAGAATAAGAACGATGGTAATGGGGTAAATGAACATTAGGGCGGGTAAGGCGATTGCAATGATGTATGCTACATTAAACTGCCCCATTACCACCCCCAATATACATCCTATAATAGCGGTTAAGGTATACGCCATTTTGGAATCCTTGAATTGTGACCTTACAAAATCCGAAGTGCCCGTTACAATGCCAACGGCCGTAGTAAAACAAGCTAAACTTACCAAGATGCTCAGCCCTAGGTTCCCAATGGTCCCTAAACTCGTGATGGCCATTCCACTGAGCAATGCGGTTCTTGTTACCGTTGCATTAAATGAGTCATGCATTAAGCTGCCGGAAAGAATCAATCCAGCATAAATAAGAAATAATCCTAATCCTGCCAACCAACCCGCCTTACGAATCAGTGCTTTCTTATCTGAATAGGAAGCCTCTTTATTCTCTATATTAATGGATATAATGATAACCCCACCTACAACTACGGCGCCGATGGCATCAAAAGTTTGGTAGCCTTCCAAAATACCGTCCGTAAATGGACTTTGAATGTTTACTTGAGTAAAATCAAACGGAAATGAAAACAACACATTGCCGATTAAAAGGAGGAGTATGATAATGATTGCGGGAGTCAATAACTTACCGATAATGTTCAAAATTTTAGACCTGTTTATCACGAAGACAAATACTAAACCAAAATAGAGGATACTTGTGAGCCACGATGGACTGTCAAAAAAAGGCTGTATGGCCATTTCATGGGTTACTGAAGCCGTTCTAGGCGACGGTAAGCTAATGGAAATGGCATAGATGATAAACGAATAGATTAAACTAAAGGTAGGTGATACCTTTTTGCCAAAATCAAAAATAGTTCCTTGAAGCTTGGCATGGGCCAAAATTCCCAGTATAGGAATCAGTACCGCGGAAACACAAAACCCTAAAGCTACCAACCACCAAACACCACCTGAATTAAAACCCAATAAGGGAGGTAAAATAAGATTGCCCGCTCCAAAAAAGAGAGAGAAAAGGGCAAAGGCGGTAACTAGGATTTTTTTGGTTTGGTGCATAGTAAATACTGCCACGCAAGATAAATTAAAAATAGGAAAGGGGAACAACAAAAAAACCCTTACCTATAAATTTTGGAAGTTGACAACGGTAATTGAACACATCACAACAAATTATGGTTCAGATGATTAAAATAATATACCTTGAATCAAAATTAATAGATATACCAAATAACCATTAGTTTTTACCCAAAAACAAAACGTTGAACAAAGCATTATAAAGATTCCCAAATCGTACCGGTGCTATTTAAAAACCCTACCAAATGAAAAAAATATTCTGTAATATTTTTGGCCATCACTACTCCATCTCTAAAAAGGTAACTTCCCACATTAAAGAATACAAATGTATCCATTGTCAAAAGCAGGTGACTACAGATGTAAGTGGTAATCTATCTATTTTGACTCCTGAACTGCAGGATATCAATAGAACATTGGAACATATTTACCAAAGAAGACATCAAGCTGCGCAACAAGTAGCATAAGCATCCTCTTACAATATCTTTAAATTCCATTCCCATGGCCGGTGAAGGAATTTAATAGTTATTCCCGCGAATTAAGTAAGCAACTTTCATCTTAGCTGTCGTAACGCCCCACAACGGATAAGTGTAGATTGCCCTTGTTTTCGGGAATTTTTTTGTTTAGTCACTTTCAAAAGCATTCCATCCTTGTGCCGTTAAGGGTATTTTTGTTTCTGCTCTTGTGACTAAGTGAGCACCCTCTGATGCTTGTGTCATATGACCAATGATAGACAGATTTGGATTCCCCTTTAGTTTAAGAAAAGCCGATTGGTCTACTGTAAATAGTAATTCGTAGTCCTCACCACCACTTAAGGCAATCATGGTACTATCTACCTTAAATTCTTCGCAGCTAGAAATAACCGTTGGGTCCAAGGGAATTTTATCCTCAAACAAATTACAGCCCACATTACTATTTTTGCAGAGATGTAAAATCTCCGACGATAGTCCGTCACTAATATCAATCATAGACGTAGGTTGTACATCCAATTGTTGAAGAAGTGCTACGATATCCTTTCTTGCTTCTGGCTTTAATTGTCGTTCTACGATATAAGAATAAGGCTCAAGATCGGGTTGGCTGTTCGGATTTACTTTAAAAACTTCTTTTTCACGCTCCAATACTTGTAGCCCCATATAGGCACCTCCCAAGTCTCCGCTAACGACTAATAAATCGTTTGGTTTTGCTCCTGAGCGATACGTGATTTTATCTTTATCTACCTCGCCAAGCGCGGTAATACTTATCATTAATCCGGTCTTAGACGAAGTGGTGTCCCCACCAACCAAATCTACCCCAAATGCCTTACAAGCAGTGGCGATACCTGCATATAATTCCTCTAAAGCTTCTAAGGGAAACCGATTGGATACTGCAATGGATACCGTTATTTGGGTTGCTGTTGCGTTCATGGCATATACGTCGCTCAGGTTAACCATGACCGACTTATATCCAAGGTGTTTCAAAGGCATATAGCTGAGGTCAAAATGTACCCCTTCAATCAGTAAGTCGGTAGTTACTACTGTTTTCTTGTTCGTAAAGTCTAAAACAGCGGCATCATCGCCTATTCCTTTTAAAGTTGATTTATGGGTGATAGTGAACTCCTGGGTCAAGTGTTCTATAAGGCCAAATTCACCTAATTTTTCCAATGGGGTAAGTTCGTTGTTCTTGTTTTCTAGCATGATGCAAAAGTACGGACTTACAGCAAATGGTTAGACATAAAAAAACCGAAGCATTGTGCTTCGGTTTTAATGAATTCTTGTAAAACTAATTCTTATCCTAAAGAATAACCGTCTCTGTAGGTACGTTTTACGTATTTGTTAGCAGGTTCAAAATTAGTCACTTTCATATTTTCAGCATCCCATTGCAAACGTTTTCTGCCATGATATTGTTTTCCTCCACCCCAGAAGCTTTGGTTCTCTACACTAGGATCTATTTCAAAATACGCTTTTAATGCCAGGTTCCCGATAAGGATGCTTTCTGTAAATGGTCCGGCATAATCGAAAGAAGAACTGGTCTCTGCGTTTCCATATCCTGCCATACATGCGTTAACCCATTGTAGGTAATGACCTTCTGGTACACGAGCAATAGTTTCTTCTACTTCAAACTGTTCGTTAAGGCTTAGGGGTAGTAGTCTAGGATTGGCACCATAACAATCTGCCAATAATTTCCCTTTATCTCCGATAAACAAAACACCACCATCCCAGTTTCCTAATGCCTCATCATCTCCAAGTTCTTCTGGTCTTTCAGGTAAGAGTCCACCATCCATCCAAGTAACTTTTATGTTTCCATTGCCATCAGTCCTAGGGTAGCTTAGGTGAATTTTACTTGAACTTGGGAAGCTCTTAGGATAATCTCTATATGCAAAATTCCCGCTGAATGAATCCGAAATACTACATTCAAATGTATCTGGGTATAAAATTGGCAATATTCGGTATACAGGATCCATAATATGGCAGGCCATATCGCCTAGCGCACCTGTTCCAAAATCCGACCATCCCCTCCAGTCGAATGGAAGGTAGGCATTGTTATACTCTCTCTTTTCCGCAGTGCCCAACCAAAGGTCCCAGTTGAGTCCTTTTGGAATTTTGTCTTTTTTGGTGGGAGTTTGTAAAGCTTGGGGCCAAATAGCACGGTTCGTCCAACACTTTACGGTATGTACATCTCCAATGATTCCGGCATTATAAATTTCCTTCATTTTACGCACTCCATCTCCAGAACCTCCTTGATTTCCCATTTGGGTAACCACTTTAAATTTTTTGGCAGCTTCTGTAAGCATACGGGCCTCCCAAATGTCGTGAGTCAAAGGCTTTTGTACGTAAACATGTTTTCCCATTGCCATGGCTTGATAGGCGGCAACAGCATGGTTGTGGTCAGGTGTAGATACGGAAACGGCATCTATATTATTTCCTTCCTTCTCCAACATTTCTCTAAAATCATGATAATAGCTCGCTTTCGGATATGCCTTTCTAGAATCAATTGCTTGGCGATCATCTACATCACAAAGTGAAACAATGTTCACATTTGGACTTTCGGCAAAAGAGGATAAATCACTTTTTCCTTTACCACCTGCACCAATACCGGCGATGTTCAGCATGTCACTAGGGGCTACATATCCCTGGCCTCCTAGAACATGTCTAGGTACGATCATAAATCCTGCAGCTGCAATAGTTGATTTTTTCACAAACGATCTTCTTGATTCGTTCTTGATAATGGAAGGTTTTTTTGGCATAATTTGTAGTGCTTTTTGTAGAAATTAAAAACGATGTTCAATATAATTAAATTATTTGTATTCTCGTAACGAAGCTCTTAGATATTTATATTGACTGCCTGTGTATTTCATATCTTTACACGAAGCATACGACAAATAAAAGGTTATGAAAAAAGTTCTATTTACCTGTATTCTTATTGCTGTAGTATTTTCTTGTTCCAATGGTGACGATGCATCTTCGGTAAACGATAATGCATCCATGACGGACGATGAGCGTGTTGGTTTTGTTCCGTGTGAGAATGGTATGGCAGGAGCATATCCTTGCGATGGCTATGATTTGTTGGGAAGGATTTCGCTGGAAGATTTTGGGTCTGATTCCGGGAATGATATTTGGGGTTGGACCGATACGGCCACAGGAAAAGAATATGCCTTGATGGGTTTGGATGACGGTAGTGCCTTTGTTGATATTACAGATACGGAAAATCTAGTATATTTAGGAAAGCTGCCCACGGCAACTAGCAGTAGTAACTGGCGCGATATAAAAGTATATCAAGACTATGCGTATATCGTTGCAGAATCCAATGGGCATGGAGTTCAAGTTTTCGATTTAAAAAAACTTAGGGATGTAAGTAATATTCCTAAGGTGTTTTCGGCCGATAATCGCTATACGGATATTGGAAATGCCCACAATATCGTCATAAACGAGGAAACGGGTTTTGCATATCCCGTAGGCACAGATCGTAATGATCAATTTAATGGAGGCGTTCACTTTTTGGACCTACAAAATCCTGAAATACCAATTTTAGCCGGTGGTTGGGGGGTCAATGGCTATACTCATGATGCACAAGTAATAAACTATACTGGTCCTGATGCGGATTATAACGGCTCAGAAATATTTGTAGGTGCAAATGAAAGTCAGGTCGTTCTGGTGGATATTTCTCAAAAAAATGCTCCGGTTACAATTTCGACTTTAGGATATCCATTTATAGGATATACTCATCAAGGCTGGTTTACGGAAGACCAACGCTATTTTATTCTTGGTGATGAGTTGGATGAAATCAATTCAGGGTTCCGATCCAGAACTCTAATTTTCGATGTAACAGATTTGGACAATCCCGTATTACACGACACGTATTTAGGTCCAACAAGTGCTATTGACCATAATGGCTACGTTCTTGGGGATGAGTTTTTTCTTGCGAATTATACGGCAGGTGTGCGCGTTTTGGATATTTCAGGAATAACCGATAGAACCATTTCGGAAACAGGTTTTTTCGATACGTTTCCTGCGAATGACAATACACAGTTTGATGGGGTTTGGAGTATCTACCCCTTCTTTGAAAGCGGTAAAATTGTTATAAGCGATATCAATCGGGGGCTTTTTGTAATTAAAAAATCAGATTAGGGTATGAGACACCTTTTCCTTTTTTTTATTGGGGTTTTATTCTTTTCCTGCGAGAAGGAAGATAACAATAGTGGTGTTCCGGCATCTGAAACTGCTTTTCTTGGGGAAGTTGATTGGATAAAAACGTTTGGAGGAAGTGGAGAAGAAACAGCGCAAGCAATTATTTCTACCACAGATGGCGGTTATGCGGTATTAGGATTTACGAATAGTACGGACGGGGATGTTCAAAATAAGACAAATCCAGTAAACGATTATTGGTTATTAAAATTTGATGCACAGGGAGGTTTACAGTGGAACAAGACCTATGGAGGCAGCAAGGATGATAGAGGGCAAAGTTTGGCACAGACGATTGATGGTGGATATGCCTTAACAGGATATGCCATGAGTGATGATGGTGATGGCTCTCTAAATAATGGGTTTCACGATAATTGGGTATTAAAAGTAGATGGCCAAGGGGAATTAGTATGGGAAAAGAGTTTTGGCTTTTCGGGTCATGACCATTCATATGATATCATAACAACCGAAGACCAAGGTTTTTTCTTTACAGGATTTCTGGATATTACTTCGGCTAGGGCAGATGGCAATACCGAGAAAAACGGCTCACTTACCAGACATGGGGTAGGGGAATTTTGGGGAACTAAAATTGACGAAAATGGAGAATTACAATGGAGAGGTTATTTTGGAGGTACAAACAATGATAGATCACATGCTGTAGTACAGGCAGAGGATGGTGGTTTTGTGATGGCTGGATTTACTGAAAGCGAAGATTTTGATATTAGTAACGCCCAAGGGAGTTATGATTTTTGGATAGTAAAGGTTGATGGTAACGGGAATTTACTTTGGGAACGATCCTTTGGAGGTTCTGGAATAGAGATTTCATACGACATTGCTAAAACGCTTGATGGCAGTTATGTAATAACAGGCAATACTTTTAGTGCTGATGGGGATGTTTCCAAGTCAAATGGGGAGTCTGATTTTTGGTTGGTAAAAGTAAATGACACGGGCAGTATTGTTTGGGAGCAGACCTATGGTGGTTCAGGCTTTGATGCCGCCCAAGCGGTAATAGCAAGTAAGGATGAAGGTTATTTTGTGGTAGGAAATTCCAAAAGTTCAGATAAGGATACGAACGTTAATTATGGGGAAAATGATATATGGATAATTAAAACTGATGAAGCGGGTAATCTGGTTTGGCAAAAATCTTTTGGAGGCAGTGGATTGGATTTTGCTTTCGATATTGTAGAGAATTCAGATGGCAGTATTATACTAGTTGGCGAAACCTCTAGTGATGATTTCCAAGATACTGTTTCCAAAGGAAAATCAGATGTTGTGATGATTAAAGTGAAGTAACGGTTCCCTTTATGGTGTCCATAAAAAAACCTTATACTATTATATGTTATAATATTGTTAGGTTTTATTGAATACCACCACTAATCCTATATATTTGTAACCTATTTAGACTAAATCCAATTAAGAGATGATAGAAGTATCTGAAACGGCAAAAAAGAAAGTCATAG
>CBDUKC010000107.1:0-10509 GCA_965367705.1 uncultured Maribacter sp.
CTAAACCTATATCAACAATGACAAGAACAACCAAGTATCTATTGCTGATGCTCGTTACCATTCTGCTCGGGACTTATTTTTACATTACCAGTTGTAGCGAATGTGGAGCAAGTGAAACAGACGAACCCCCCAAAGAAGCTGCAGTACCTATAGCACCTGAACCCACCGCTTATCCATTTACCTTTAGTGATGGTGATTATTCGTATAACGAAAACACCAATTATAATTTTGAAACATCTTCATCTACAATAGTGATGCCTTTAGCGGCACCTATGGAAACAAGTATTGCAAACCTTAAAATCTTTCTGTCCGAAAATGAAGGTAAGGTTGTCAATATCACCGGGTACTATAAAAGCGATGAGAACAACGAATCTGCATATCCCAACTTAGGTTTAGCAAGAGCCAATGCAGTTAAAAATCATTTGGTCACGAATGGAATTTCATCAGCAAGTATCAATACTATGGGCCAATTGATGGATGACATGGTTCCTGACAATGGAATTTATCTTGGTCCTATATCATATGGTATTTCTGGCGAGTCAGAAACAGCAGGTGACGAACTTAAAACATTGTATGCTAAAATTCAAGCAGATCCATTAGTGCTCTATTTTGATACTGCGGAAGCTTCTATAAACCTATCGGCAGAACAAAGACAAAAAGTTGCCGATATTTCAAGGTATCTGGACAAGGTAGAAGGTTCAACCTTAACGATTGTAGGACATACGGATAATACCGGGGTTGCGGCTACGAATATAAAATTGGGACTGAACAGGGCAGATTTTGCCAAGGTCTATTTCATGAGAAATGGCATTTCGGAAACTAAAATCAATACTTCTTCTAAAGGACAAACCGACCCTGTGGAAAGTAATGCAACTGAAGAAGGCAAATCCAAAAACCGACGGACCGTAGTAACCTTAAACTAAATAAACACTAACATTTAAAGAAGATAAAATATGGATTTTGAAAATATGAATATTTGGTGCTGGATAATTCCCCTATTAGTAGGAGTGATTTGTGGAATTCTAGGATACCTACTGGGGCGTGGAGGTAGCGAGACCATAGATAATTCAGCCGATTTAAAGGTTTTAGAAGATAAAAATGCAAGACTCCAGGCAGATTTAGATGCCTGTAACAAAAAGGTAAGCGCTAGTGCTAACCTTGGAGCATCAGCGGCGTCTTTTGCCGCTAGTGCAGCAATAGCTTCTATTCCTTTTGATGCTTCTGCAGCGAAAGCGATATTTGGAAAAAAGATCAAGCAGGATGATCTAAAAGTTGTGGAGGGTATAGGCCCCAAGATTGAAGGCATGCTTAAAGATGCCGGCATCAAAACATGGAAAGCACTTTCCGAGTCAACGGTAGCCGACTGTCAAAAAGTTCTTGATACAGGTGGAAAACGATATAAAATTCACGATCCAGCGTCATGGCCAATGCAGTCTAAAATGGCTTATGAAGGCAAATGGAAAGAACTCCTGAAATGGCAAGATAAACACGATCATGGAAAATTGTAATAAACCAACCTAAATACAAAAACCCCGATTCCTGTTGGAATCGGGGTTTTTAATTTTCTATCTTTTAACAGGTTATAATCTGCCGTTTGCCTCTACCCATTTAAAATGATACTGATCCTCCGGAAACTTCATTCTTGTAGCAATACGCTCCAATCGTTCTGGTAATTTCATCAGATAATCGCGTGCCTTCTGAGCATCATCATTGAGACCCCTAACAGCATCAATTTCCCAAAATGTATTTAATTTTTTTAAGATTTCTATATAATCTTGGGCGGTATAAACCCCTAATCGTTGAGCACAATTAGAAAAATTCTCAAATGCAGCACCAATAGTTCCTCCAGATTCTCTCAAGAAATGTGCTGGCATCACAATTTTTTGTTTCATCATATCTGCAAAAGCCACCATCATTCCATTGGGGTCATGCCCTAGAATTGTTTTTACAAACTCCCTATATGCCAAATGGTGACGCATTTCATCACCGGCTATGATAGTACACATTTTTCCCAATAGAACATTGCCTTTTTTCTTAGCCATTTGTCCCACACGTTTATGTGAAATATTCGTAGCCAATTCTTGAAAAGAAGTATAGACAAAGTTCTTGTATGGATCCCGGTCCGTTCCAATGTCAAATCCATCTGAAATCAAATGTTGGGTTGTAATTTCTATTTCTCGCATATTTACCCTACCAGATAAATAAAGATATTTATTAAGAACATCACCATGCCTATTCTCTTCTGCAGTCCAAGCACGAACCCATTTGGCCCATCCATTGGTCTTATTTTCCCCATGCTGGTCTATTCCCACCACATCCATTAACCAAGATTCATAGGTTGGCAAGGCTTCTTCAGTTATGGTATCAGCTACCATCGTTACCCAGAAATCATACCCTAACTCCTTGGATTCCTCGCGCAATTGTTCTACATGGTCCAAAAATCCATCGCTTTGCGGGTCCGGCAAAAAGTCGCTTGGCTGCCAAATATCCTCGGGTTTAATAAGGAAATTTTCCATAAAACCATCGACTTCCGGCTCAATGGCCTGCATTACTTCTAATCGTATGTTCTTTTCTGACATATGTCCCTTTTTTATCAAAGTTCGTTATTATTAACCAAAGTATGATTAAAACTATCTCAATTTTCAGTTTCTGCCCTGTTCCTTAGGGTAAAAAGTATGTACCGGAGTACTTTGCCAATACAATTTAGAATCAACATCCATCATGGTTAAAGGCCCCTTGAATGCTGCTCCTGTATCAATGTTCCAAACATTAGCTGCGTTCTGCGGCGTGGTTTTCCCAATTCGTGTAACAGGTGTATGCCCTATGTAAATCTCCTTATAGTGGGACAATCGCTTAGGATAATGGGTATCTCCTTTCTGTAAGCTTGGATTAAGCGAAAGTACTAATTCCCATAAAGTGCGATCCCAGTAAAAAGTTACCTCGGAAAATTCATAATCCACTCCCTTTAGGTTAGTAAATCCAGCATGTAGAAACAGTCGATTAGCATCATCTAGATAGTAATTTTTTAGGTTTCTATAGAATTGGATGTGTTTATCCTCTGTTACTTTATCTAAATTTTTGTAAGAATTTACCGTTGCTTCACCTCCGTGTTTAAACCACATGGGATTATCAGTTGCGCCTACCAACCATTCATAGCAAAGCGCATCATGGTTTCCTCTTAAAAAAATACACTTGTGTGTTTGATTTAACTCCATCAGAAAATCAACAGTTTCTACAGCTTGGCTCCAGCCATCTATATAGTCCCCTAGGAAAATAAGGGTGTCCGTAGGTGCAACTTCAGCATTTTTCAAAAGTTCCTCTAAAGCTTTTAGTCCGGAATGAATGTCACCTATTACTAAAGTTCTTGCGTTTCTCATTTTGCAAAAATCGTAATTACTCCTATGACGAGCAGGATAAAAAGAATCAAAAAGAAAATTTTCCAAAAAGAATAAGGTCTGGTTCCGCTTAAGACTCCTGTTTGTCCGTTCACATAAAAATGATATTCTTTTCCGTTGTATCGATAAGAACTAATGTATACGGGAAGCAGTATATGTTTAAAGGTCTCTTTAGATAATTTTATGTCTGCGTTAGAGATGCGCTGCGTATCACCTCCAATATCCCTACGGATCCAATTATAGGCCCTATGTTTGGCTTCTTGAAAAGATTGGTGATGCCCCTCCTTAAGCGATACGGTGTACTTTTCTGTAACAAAACCTGATAGGTATTTAGAATTGAATACTACTAGTTCCTTTAAGTTCCAAAAGGCAACGGCTGCAGGTATATCCCTTCTCTTTTTCTGTGAGGCATTGATAAGTATGTCATCTATAAAGCCGTCCACATTACCTGCCGCATAGGACCATTTAGTTTTACGCACCTGGCGTGTTTGCCTTCCTTTACTAGTCTTGTACGTTTGGGTTTCATAATAATAGTCTCCCCGTTGTCCTTGATATGTTGCAAGTAAGTTCGCGTCAAAAGTCCAATAAGGCACATACAGTCCATGCAGCCCTTCTGGGTCTAAAGCTGCCCGTTTCAAATTATTTGGAGCAAACCACAAACTACTTACCCAACCTTTGAAAACACTTCGCGCCTTTTTCACATCCAGCTGAAAAGGAACCAAGGCACCTGGCAATATCCAACCCTCTTGCTCGATATCTTCTCGGATCAGGGGCTCGCCACAATAAACACAGGCTAAAGATTTATAGTTCTCCTCCACATGCTGGTTGGCACCACAGCTTTTACAATGCAAAAGCTCAATGGTTTCCGTGTACGCATTTTCACCAACTATTTTTAAATAATGAGCAAGTTCTAACTCCTCAAAACTACTTTTAGATTGTTCTATAAATTCCTCGTAACCACAATACTCGCAATTGAGCTGATGGGAACCTGGTTTAAATTTAAGTTCTGCACCACAGCTCGCGCATGCTTTTTTATGTTCGGATGCTTGGATTTTTTCCATAGGAAATATACTAAAGCTGGGATTGTCACCAAAGATTTTCGCCTTATAATAGTATTATATACATTAGGCCGTTGGTAATGGTGGCGGCGTATTACCTCCTAAAAAAGACTTTAATTCTTCAATATCTTTCAATGCGCTCCAATTAGCCATTCCCTGCTTCCAAATGAGAGAGTCCCTATTTATGGTCCGATTGGCAAAAAGCTCCTTTAATTTATCAAAAGGAACCGGTCCGGTTTGTTTCCCATTAGCGGCATAAAAATAACTTACTTGAACTGGTATAGGTGGTGGTGCAGGTTGCTGATTCTGTTGGGGTTGTCCTCCAAAAGGCTGTCCGGATGGCTGCCCCATTAGTCCGCCCATTTGTTGCGCCAACACAAAACCCATACCCATGCCCATTCCGGCACCGGCCGTGCCACCTTCGTTGGCTGCGGCTAGTTCCATCGCTTTGGCAGCTTTAAACTGCGCTAGTTTAGTCATGTCCAGTTTATCCAAACGGCTATACTCAAAGATTTCCTTTTTGAGTTCTTCTGGCATAGAAACGTTCTCTATATAGAATTTCTCTAGTTCAATACCAACACGATCAAATTCGGGTTGCATTACCGTTTGGCAAGTTTCTGAAAGTTCCGTTGTATTTGCGGCGTACAGCTCTATCGGAAGGTTAGCTTCGCCTACCGTATCCGTAAATCGAGTAACGATCAGACTTTTTAAATGTTCGTTTATCTCGTAGTTGGTAAAATTACCATCTGTTCCCACAACGTCGACAACGAATTTTCCAGGGTCATTTATTCTAAAACTATACGTGCCAAAGGCACGAATTTCAACCAGGCCAAAACGTTCATCACTTAACATAAATGGATTTTTTGTTCCCCATTTTTCATCAGTGAACAATCGTGTATTTACAAAATAGACTTCTGCCTTAAACGGACTATCAAATCCATATTTCCAGCCTTTAAGCGTGGTTAGAATGGGAAGGTTTTGCGTGTTCAAAGTATATGTTCCTGCGGTAAAAACGTCAGCCAATTGCCCTTCATTTATAAATACAGCAGTTTGCCCTTCACGTACGATCAACTTAGCATTGTTTTTTATTTCATTTTGATAACGCTCAAACCTATGAACGATGGTATCGTTAGAAGCATCTAACCATTCTACGATATCTATAAACTCATGGCTAAGTTTTTTCTTTATTTCATCAAATAAGCTCATCTTTTGGTGTGTTTAAATTGAACCAAAAAGGTAGGGAATTTGAGAACATACAACAAGAATATAGATATTTAGATTCTTAATTGACGGTAGTTCTATCGTTTTCGTAAATGGAGAAACCTAAAAAATCAAATTATTCACCGTAAAACATAGACCAGCCTATTTTTTCTAATTACCTTAGAATTTATAACATTCATTCTATGAAAAAGGTATTTTGTATCGGCGAATTATTGATTGATTTTGTTGCCGAAAATCAAGGAAATGATTTATCCAAAGCCAAGGAATTTACAAAAAAAGCTGGTGGAGCTCCAGCAAACGTAGCTTGTGCGATAAGTAAGTTAGAAGGGAAGAGTACCTTTATTGGCTGCGTAGGTAACGATCCCTTTGGCAGATTCCTTTTAAACATTTTGGAGAATGCAAACGTAGATATATCACAGGCGCAACGATCCGAAATTTTTACGACACTTGCTTTTGTATCCATAGATAAGGATGGAGAACGCGACTTTGTTTTTAGCAGAGGTGCCGATCGCGATTTAAAATATGACTCCTCGCTAAAGAAGGATTTTAAAGAAAATATTGTTCATTTTGGTGCCGCCACAGCTTTGTTGGGAGGAAACCTTGAAGATGCTTACGGGCGATACTTTTTTGATGCCCTTACCCAAAATTCCTTCATTAGCTTTGATCCTAATTATAGGGTAGATCTATGGAAAAACAAGGAGGAGTTATTTATAAAAAAATGCATGCCCTTTGTACAGAAAGCTCATTTGTGTAAATTCAGCTTAGAAGAAGCCCAATTACTTTCCGGTAAAGCGGATTTAAAAGAAGCATGTGAGGCACTACACGACATAGGAACCGAAACCATCGTAATTACCCTTGGGGCAGAAGGAACTTTATTGAGTACCAAACAATACTACAAAACCATTCCAAGCATAGCAGTAAAACCAATAGACACCACAGGAGCAGGAGATGCCTTTATTGGCTGTTTATTAAAACAAATAGCCGCCCACCCAAATCATGAAAATCTTTTAAAAAATGAAACTGAATTTACGGCAATGGTTGCCATGTCCAATAAAGCAGGTGCCCTTACCACTACAAATTTTGGTGCCATAGAAGCACTTCCCTATCAACACCAATTAGTTTAGTAGTATGAACCAATCCGCTTTACATCGCGTACTCATTTCTAAAAGCTTAAAAAAAAGTACCGATAGGCCTGAAGATTTATTTCAGTTACGCCTTGCTACCAACCTATCATTAATAAGCGCTCTCTTTTTTTCATTGTATCCCAAAGAAAAAAATGAGGTTTTCTTTCATAGACTATTAGACCGTATGGAACAATTGTTCGCTAACCGATCCACTTCACTAAAAATGATGGACTTAGAACGTTTAGAAGCAGGGAACTGGTATCAAAGTGAACAACTAGTAGGAATGCAGTTATATGTAGATCGGTTTAATAAAGACATAAAGGGGCTGCAAAAAAAACTACCTTATTTTGAAGAATTAGGAGTGAACTTTTTACATCTTATGCCTATAACGACTAGACCTTCAGGAGAAAATGATGGTGGCTATGCTGTAAATAATTATCACGAAATAGATTCCAAATACGGAACAAAAAAAGAGTTTTCTACTTTTGCAAAAAAGGCACGAGAACAGGATATAATCCTAATGCTGGATTTCGTTGTAAACCACACTTCAGATGAATTTGAATGGGCAAAAAAAGCCAAAGCGGGAGACATAAAATACCAAAACTATTACTATACCTATCCCGATAGGCAAATGCCAGATGCTTTTGAAAAAACCTTGCCAGAGGTCTTTCCCGAATCTGCCCCAGGAAGTTTTACCCACATCAAAGAAATGGACAAATGGGTAATGACCTGTTTTAACACCTTTCAGTGGGATTTAAACTACACAAATCCAGAAGTATTTATAGAAATGCTGGATAATTTAGTGACATTGGCCAATATGGGTGTTGATGTTATTCGATTTGATGCACTTGCCTTTTTGTGGAAAAAATTAGGCACTGTATCACAAAATCTTCCAGAAGCACATCAACTTATTAGCTTGTTTAGAATGTGCTTACAAGTTATTGCCCCTGGCGTGATTTTGTTGGCCGAAGCAATAGTTGCGCCAAGAAATATTATAAAGTATTTTGGAGAAGGAATTTTAGAGGGGAATGAATGTGAAGTTGCGTATAACGCATCACTTATGGCCTTGCTGTGGAACTCCATAGCCACAAAAAAAACTGCTTTACTCCACAAAAGTCTACTAGAAATCCCTCCAAAACCATTAGACGGAACCTGGATTAATTACATTCGATGCCATGATGATATTGGCCTAGGGTACGATGACGATTTTATCAGGGCAATAGGTTGGTCTCCAAGTGATCATCGAAACTTTCTACTGGACTATTACGCCAGAGGCTTGGAATGGTCTCCGGCCAAAGGCCTACTATTTATGTACAATCCAAAAAATGGGGACGGTAGAATAACAGGAAGTGCGGCATCCCTTTTAGGATTGGAAAAAGCACTTGAAAAAAACAGTACAGAAGAAATTGACCAAGCCGTATGCAAAATCCTGATGCTGCACGGAATTATTCTAAGCTATGGTGGAATACCCTTGATTTATGCTGGAGACGAAATAGGGACGTTGAACGACTACTCATTTACAACCCGCAGCGACCACAAAAATGATAGCCGGTGGGTAAATAGACCGTTGCAAGATTGGGATACCGTTGCAAAACTAAATACAAGTACAAATCATAGTTCGGCTATTTTTAAAGGATTAAAGCACATGATTCAACTCCGTAAAAAGCAATCAATTTTTGCCGATACCCATGCAGCCCTTATACATCCTAGTCCGAACTCACATCTATTTGTATTCGAACGAAATAATGGTAAAACCAAACTTTGGGTGCTCTCTAATTTTGACGAAAACAGTCAGTTTTTACATATTTCTTGGTTGTTTTCTATTGGAATTTTCCCCGAAGACAATTTAGTAGATCTTATTAGCGGCAAAAAAGTGGCTATACAGAATAATCTTTTAGAACTGAGTCCGTATCAGCATTTATGGGTAATCGCTAGCTAGGTGTTTTTGCTAGTAGAAGTAATCCATTAGATTGATTCTTCCTTTGTTAGCGGTTTCTTATTACGTTTCCCGTAGAAATATAGCGAGTGCTTATCAATTTTGATATCAAAAATTTCTTCAATACTTTTTTTAATAGCTTCAATGCGGGGGTCGGAAAATTCGACCACTTCGTTTGTGTCGGTTAAAATAATATGGTCGTGCCCACCATCAAAAAATGATTTTTCGTAATGGGCCTGTTTATCACCAAATTGATGTTTTCGCGCAAGACCAGCATCCAACAAAAGTTCCATAGTATTATACAAGGTAGCCCTACTCACCCTAAAGCCTTTATTTTTCATATGCACATAAAGGGAATCTACGTCCATGTGCTCATCTAAACTGTATATTTCCTCTAAAATGGCATAGCGCTCCGGTGTTTTCCGGTGTCCATTATTTTCAAGAAAAGAAGTGAATACGCCTTTAATTATACGATAACTACTCTCGCAAGCCATGATATTCTATTTTTTTTAAGCATGAATAAAAGTAAAGTAAGTAAAAAACCAAGCAACTATAATATTAGATGAGTTTTTAAGTCTTATTCACAACCATTCTTAATAATGTAATTTAACTTCCTAAGCTAGGTTAGCGCATCGCAATAACACAGCACTAACTTTTAGTTTCTATCTATTAAAATATTCATGTAGCGCTTTATCAATGGTTTAAGATGTAAAACTCAATTATAGTCCACCTTCCTCAAAATCCGCAACGCAGCTTTGAGCGAATTGTAGGCATTTGGAAAATCCTCTTTCACCAGACCTCTGGCCATCTCCATTTGCTCCCGTGCTTCTTCAAACCCGTTAAGGTAGCATATCAAATAAGTGTCCGGCAGGTACTTCAAATCTTCTTCTTCATTGAGGTTTAAACCAATACCGCCTTTTATTTTTGATAAGATACTATTATTACTATTATAGGTATGATGCAATAGTTTTTTATCATAAAGGGGTGGCATAAAAACTAAATCGGTTTGTATCTGGTATGTACCGTTTTCTTGAAAGGTGATGGTCAATTCTTCTAAGGGGTAAAAACGTTGCGTGCCTCCGAGTCCTAATCTTACGTATTCCATGGTCGTAAAGGAATCTTCGTTATACGTTATGGTTACCTCATCTAAATTGGAATAGAACAACTTTACCTGTTCGTTGATAAGTTCTATGTCTACGCGATTATAATAGGTTTGCCCTTTCACCGCTTTCTTATTGCCTGCCCAGCACACAACAAACTGTTCTTTGAATACTTTATAGTCGCTTTCAAGGTCTTTATGACGGTAGTTAATGAAATCGATTACCCCGTCTAAGGTCAACTCTATATTATTGCGGGCGTGTTGCTCAATAGTTGAAACCGCTGTAGAATTTACATCCTTTAGCTCAATATCATATACTTTTGGCATACTTATGCTCCCTTCTCTGAAAAATACGGACCCTCCATAATATTTCCAGATATTCTTACGCAAGGAACAAACCTTTCCGCTAGATTTAATGGAAACCAATCCAACTACCTTTCCTTCATCCAGATGAGGAAAAGGAATGTTTTCATAAGCAATTAATGGAGGATTATCTAAATAGGCGTTTACCAGGTTTTGGATTTTACTGTCGTCAAAAAAATCTACCCCCACTATTTCATTGTCTTCATCCTCAACACCTATTACGATAAAAGAGCTATTCTTGGGGTTACTATTCGCCAGGGCACAAACATGTTTTAAAAACTTTGCTTTTCCTTCTTTATGATTAATTGCTATG
>CBDUKC010000108.1:0-10460 GCA_965367705.1 uncultured Maribacter sp.
CATAGAGGAAGTTCGCAGCCAACGGGGTCTATAATGACAAATGGAGGAACTCTTAATCTTGAAAGTGGCTTTGATTATAAAACCATTCGTGAACTGCGTAAACGGGGTCATCGTATCTCCTTTGCTGTAGGCATATATGGCGGATATCAAGCAATTGGGGTAGATGTGGAAAGTAAAGTATATACAGGTGCATCTGAATCTAGGAAAGATGGACAGGCAGCAGGTTATTGATTGTGCCTCTTTAATTCAAATATACTAGGCCCCAGCATTTGTTAGCGGGTCGTTTTATTAACGAATTATTGATGTATACAAAAAACGAAAACAAGGAAACCTTGCGAGTAACTTTAAGTAGAAATATACCTTAACATTAATTTATGCGCTTCTCCTAGCTGTTTTACGCTAAGAAGTTTTTATTTTTGTTTTACAATAGAGTAAAAAAATTAAACAAAATTATGTTCGGAAGCGTAAAGTATATCATTCTTGCTACTGTACTATTAACTGCAACATATACCAGCGCGCAAGTTAGCGTTAGTGTCTATGGTAGTGTGACCGATAATTTGGGAGAGCCGATTGGAGGTGCCTCTGTATTTTTAGAAGGCACAGAGCTTGGTGCTCAGACCGATTTTGATGGTAATTATGAGATTCGTGGGGTGGCACCGGGTTCTTACAATTTAATTGCTAGCTATTTAGGCTACGGCTCACAAACACAGTTTAATATCATTGTACGCTCTAAGGGTACACCAAACTATGATTTTAAGTTAAAAGAAGAGGCCGAACAACTGGACGAGGTAGTGCTTTCCAACGCGAATGTCATTACCCGACCAAAAGAGACACCCTTGTCTACGCAAACCCTCTCAGCCGTTGAAATTGCCACCTATCCCGGCAGTAATAATGATGTAGTACAGGTAGCGCAAACCTTACCTGGTGTATCCCCTTCCATCGGTGGTTTTCGGAATGATTTGATTATTCGTGGAGGTGCTCCAAATGAGACTGTTTATTACCTAGATGGCATGGAAATACCAAATATCAACCACTTTGCAACCCAAGGTAGCGCTGGTGGTCCGGTGGGTCTTATAAACGTATCCTTTATTGATAATGTAACCCTTTCCACATCTGCTTTTAATGCGCGTTATGACAATCCCTTATCCGGTGTCCTTCAGTTTGAACAACGAAATGGAAATAACAGAAATTTTGCAGGGAATTTTAGATTAAGCGCTAGTGAGGCGGCGCTTACATTGGAAGGTCCTTTGTTTAAAAAAGAGGGGGAAGTGTCAAAGACTACATTTTTGGCGTCGGTACGTAGAAGTTATCTACAGTTTCTTTTTCAGGCTATCGGCTTACCAATTCGACCTGATTATTGGGATTATCAATACAAGTTAAACCATGAGTTGGATGCCTATAATACCTTAACATTCTTGGGTCTTGGATCTATTGATGATTTTTCCGTTGCCCCACCAGATGAGTTTGACGAAGAACAGCAAGCGACTTTGGACCAGACTCCGTTTATTAAGCAGCGCACCAATACGATGGGTGTTACATGGCGAAATCGGTTTAAGAATAGCAATGGCTTTATGCTTACCACCTTGAGTAATAATACCCTGTCTAACGACTTTACGCGATATTCGGACCCGGTAAATGAAACAGGTGTCATTTTTGGAAACGATGCCAAAGAATCTGAAACCAAACTACGCTATGAACTGACACAGTTTTTTGATGGTTGGAAATTGAGTACTGGATTAAATTTGCAGCATTCAGATTACAGCAACACCACCAATGATGTTAGAAACAACCTGATTTTTGATACAGAAATTGACTTTGTTAAGTATGGGGTTTTCGCGAACGTTACCCGTTCGTTTATAGATGACAAGCTAGATTTATCCTTCGGATTTCGAATGGATGATGATACGTTTACGGAAAATGATAATTTATTGAGCACCTTCTCACCTAGGATGTCCGCCTCTTATGAATTCGCACCAGATTGGCGTTTAAACGGCTCTGTAGGACGTTATTTTAAAATTCCGCCCTATACTATTTTAGGGTTTAGAAACAATGCAGGTGAACTAATAAACCAAGATGTTGATTATACGCTGAGTGATCATGTGGTTTTAGGATTACAACATTATTTTACCCCCTCATCGAGCATTTCCTTGGAAGGTTTTTATAAGCGTTATGAGGATTATCCAGTATCTGTAAGGGATGGTGTTTCTCTTGCGAATAAAGGAGGTGGGTTCGAGGTATTAGGCAGCGAGCCAATAGAAACGGTAGGAAAGGGTAGAAGTTATGGTGCGGAACTTCAGTTTCAACAAAAGCTATCCAATAACTTCTATGGTATTTTTGCCTACACTTGGTTTTATAGCGAGTTTACGGGATTTGACACTAGTAACTATATTCCATCGGTATGGGATAGTAGGCACTTGGTTTCTTTTGTAGGAGGTTATAAATTCAATCGCAACTGGGAATTTAGTTCTAGGTATCGCTTTGCGGGTAGAACGCCTTTTGTGCCTGCTGATTTAGATGCAACGTTAGCTAATTATCCCGAAGTTATTTTGGACTATTCCCGTTTAGGAGAAGACAAACTAGATATTTTTAGTGCCTTGGATGTGCGTTTGGATAAGAAATGGAATTTTGAAAAATTTGCATTGAACCTTTTTATCGAAGCACAGAACATCTTAGGTCAAAACAATCCCAGTCCCCCAGAGTACGGATTAAACCGTGATGCAGGAGGAATGGTTGTGCAGCCTAGAACTCTTGCTGTAATAGAACAGGAACCGGGATCTATAATTCCAGGTATCGGTGTGGTAATCGATTTTTAATCTAAATAAACGGTATTCAGCATCTTATTTTGACACGTACGTTCCATAAACAAAACTAGGTAATGCTAATGAGAATGGGGTGTTTAGCATACTTTCAATACGGTTAGAATGTTTTAAAGGGTAGCTTGATTGTAATATTTACGTTGAATTTACCCTACAATGGATCCTTGTGTTGCTTTAAATTTTAAAACAGTTTCTCTTAGTTCATGGTTTTTTTCTAACTTTATCTTCATGAACAAGTTGTTTTCCATACTATTATCTTCCGTAATCCTGCTGCAAAGCTTTGGAATGCACATAGATGATTTGGTACAGATAGACGAGTTCATTGAACATGCTCAGTTTCATAGTGAACAATATGGCGATAATGTATTGGTGTTTATTTCTAAGCATTATGGTGAGCTTAAGGCTGCGCATGATAAAGAACATCAAGAAGAAAAGAAAGAGCACGACCAACTTCCTTTTCAACATCATTCCCATACAATTTCTGTGATGGATTTTGCTATAAATACAACTATTCTTGAGCAAAATATACTTGATTTTTTAGAACATAAAAGGTTTAACTTTCACTATCAAGCCCCTTTTTCTTCGCTACATTCGGAAGGGATTCTTCAGCCACCACGGCTCGCATAATCGTATTTAAACCATTCATTTTTTAAGTACTGCACGTTTATAAACGTTCAGTACCGTTCATGTTAATTCGATTTGCAAAATGCTTACCTATATTATTAATTTCAGCTTAAAGAACAAGTTTCTTGTACTCTTGTTTACACTATTTATTATTGGTTTTGGATTGTATTCCTTATCCCAAATACCAATTGGTGCCGTACCTGATGTGACGAATAACCAAGTTCAGGTAATTACGACCTCGAGAAATTTGGCTACTGAGGATATGGAGCAGTTTATTACGTATCCGGTAGAGTTAGAAATGGCAAATCTTCCTGGCGTGAAAGAAATTAGGTCTATTTCAAAATTTGGACTTTCCGTTGTTACTATTGTGTTTGAAGATGACATGGGGACCTATCTCCCAAGGCAGCTTATTGCCGAAAAGATTAAATCCGCCACTGAGAAAATTCCAGAGGGTTTTGGCACCCCAGAAATGGGTCCAATTACAACAGGCTTAGGGGAGATTTACCAGTATATTCTCGATGTAAAACCAGAATATAAGGATGAATACAATGCAGAAGATTTAAGAACCATTCAGGACTGGATTGTAAAAAGACAACTTTCTGGTATCCCAGGAGTAGTAGAAGTGAACACGTGGGGCGGTTTTCTAAAACAGTATGAAGTGGCCATCAATACGGGCAAGCTAAATGCTATGGATATTTCAGCACGTGATGTATTTTATGCCTTGGAACAAAATAATAGTGTTTCTGGCGGTGGCTATATAGAGAAAGTAAACCAAGCATTTTTCATACGCGGTGAGGGCTTAATTGCTTCCCTGGAAGATATTAGAAATATTGTTGTTACCAATAGAAACGGAATTCCGGTTTTTATTAAAGATGTAGCTACGGTAGGTTTTGGAAGTGCTATTAGATTTGGTGCTATAACTGGTAACGGAGAAGGTGAAAAGGTCTTAGGGCAGGTAATGATGCTGAAAGATGCGAATTCTAAAAAGGTAATAGATGCGGTAAAGTTACGCGTTGCCGAAATTTCGAAATCGCTTCCTAAAGGTGTGTATATAAACCCGTTCCTAGAGCGTAGCGAGTTAATTGCCAAAACGACCTTCACCGTTTCAGAGAACTTAATTCTAGGTTGTTTGATTGTAATTTTTGTTGTGGTCCTCCTTTTGGGAAATTTAAGATCTGGACTCGTCGTTGCATCGGTTATTCCTTTATGTCTACTATTTGCACTTTCTCTAATGTATATTTTTGGTGTAGATGCTAACTTAATGAGTCTTGGTGCCATTGATTTTGGTATTATCATAGATGGAGCCGTAATTATTGTAGAATTCATCGCATTTAAGATTACCCAAGAAAAAGGGGAAATGGCCAATTTAAGCATTGCCAACCGACAACAAGTACAGGATACCATTGTGCTTTCTGGCGCTTCAAAAATGATGAATTCAGCCATTTTTGGTCAGTTGATTATTCTAATTGTTTTTATTCCTATCCTTTCTTTAACGGGCGTAGAGGGTAAGATGTTTAAACCTATGGCGTTGACCTTTAGTTTCGCCCTTATCGGCGCAATGTTATTATGTTTTACTTATGTGCCGGTGGTTGCGTCATTATTTTTAAGACCTACAAAAACAACGGATAAAAATGTATCGATACGATTAATGAAATGGATAAAGAGGGGTTATGAGCCTTTAATTGATTTTGCTTTACGCAGTAAGAAATTAATATTGGCGCTTGCATTGGTGCTACTATCGTTATCTATTTATGTGTATAGCACCATGGGAGCGGAGTTTGTGCCAACTTTAGATGAAGGAGATTTTGTAATTCAACCGGTGCTAAAAACAGGTACTTCCTTGACCAATACGGTAGAAATAACCACTAAAATTGAGCAAATTCTATTAGATAAATTTCCCGAGGTTAAACAAGTAGTTACACGAATTGGTGCCGCGGAAGTTCCAACAGACCCCATGTCTATGGAAGAGAGCGATGTGATTATTATCTTAAAACCAAAAAGCGAGTGGACCTCTGCGAACTCAAAGGATGCATTAGCAGATAAGTTTAAGGAAGCCTTGGCCATTATCCCTGGGATGGAAGTGGAATTTACTCAACCTATTGAAATGCGTTTTAATGAATTGATTACAGGTGTTAGAGCAGACATTGCCATTAAGATTTTTGGGGAGGATTTGGATATACTGGCTAAAAAAGGGAATGAGATAGGAGTTTTAATTGCAGACGTTGACGGTGCTGCAGATATCTCTGTGGAAAAAGTAGATGGTTTACCGGAAATGAACGTTCGGTATGACCGTGCTAAGATTGCCAGATACGGTTTATCCATTCAGGAGCTGAATGATATGGTTTCCATGGGTTTTGCGGGAAAAAAAGCAGGTAGTGTATTTGAAGGGGAAAAACGATTCGATTTAGTGGTGCGATTGGATAAGGATAAACGAAAGGATATAGATAACCTTAGAAATTTGTTTGTTGATTTGCCAAACGGCGGAAAGGTGCCGCTTTCGGAATTGGCTGTAATCGAATTTAAGACTGGGGCGGCAAAGATATCTAGGGACGACACAAAAAGAAGAATCGTAGTAGGTATTAATGTACGTAACCGGGATTTACAGTCTGTAGTTGATGATGTTAAAACGCTCATTGACGACAACATCAAACTACCCGTGGGGTATACCATTACCTATGGCGGACAGTTGGAGAATTTGCAAAGCGCCAAATCCCGTTTGCTTGTCGCAGTTCCTATTGCATTGATCCTGATATTTATCTTATTATATTTTGCTTTTTCCTCGGTGAAAGAAGCACTTATGATTTATTCGGCAATTCCCTTGGCAGCAGTCGGCGGCGTATTTTTGCTATGGTTACGGGATTTGCCTTTCAGCATTTCTGCAGGAGTAGGCTTTATTGCCTTATTTGGTATTGCCGTGCTTAATGGCATCGTATTGATCGAGCATTTTAAGGAACTAAAGAAAAATTCCTTTAGTTCAATTGAAGCCCTCGTAAAACAAGGAACCTTAGATCGTTTACGCGCCGTACTATTAACAGCCTCAGCTGCTGCTTTAGGGTTTTTACCCATGGCAATTTCTACGAATGCAGGGGCAGAGGTACAACGACCCTTAGCAACCGTAGTAATTGGGGGATTGATTACCGCTACCATATTGACATTAGTAGTCCTTCCTGTACTTTATGCATATGTAAACAGAGATTATGTAAAGAAAAACACAAGTGCCAAACTTCCTATTACCGTATTGACATTACTTGTGTTCGTTGGGTCAACATCCATCATGGGGCAAGAGGCCCCTAAAAATTTACAGCAGCTCATCCCAATGGCTTTGGAAAATAATGCAGGGCTAAAGGCTAGCAGTCTGCAAGTTGAAAAGTCTGATGCTCTAGTACAAAATGCCTTTACTTTTGATAAGACGCAAGTGTATTACCAGTTTGATGAGAATAACCTAACCTTGAATAATCAACCACTTCAGGTTTTTGGCATACAGCAAGATTTTCGTTTCCCTACCGTTTATTTTTCAGAAAGGAAGCGAAATAAAGCTCAGTATACACTTTCTGAAAGTTCTTACGAGATACAAAAGAAAGGATTGGAACGACGAGTTACTGCTGCATATTACAGCTATCAACTAGCTCGCGAAAAGCAAGATGTCTACGAGCAATTAGACAGTATGTATTCAAATTTTGCTAAAGTTGCTGCAAGGCGTTTTGAATTGGGGGAAACCAATTATTTAGAGAAAATTACTGCAGCATCGAAGCAAAAACAGATTCATCTTAATTATACGGCCACGCAAAAAGATGTAGCAAAGGCATATGTTAATTTGCTGAAGACCGTACAAATTGAAGACAGTATTGCTATTGTAAAGGAAGCGTTTCTAAAAGTTCCCTTGCAAGGGATAGATGTAGATAACAGTCCGGAAATGGGATACTACCAAAATAGAATATCCTTGTTTGAAGCTGAAAACCGACTTGAAAAACAGCAGTTGTTGCCAGATATAGGATTGGAATATTTTCAGGGAACCTCTGATGGAACCACTGAGGTACTGTCTGGGTATCAACTAGGTTTAAAAATCCCTTTGCTCTTTAGCGGAACTTCTTCACGGATAAAATCGGCCCGTATTGCTGCGGAAATAGCAGTATCGGAATCTAAGGAATATGCAGTTCAACTAAATGCGAAGCGTTCAGCTTTACAATCAGAGCTTTCTCAGTTGCAAGAAACATTAGCGTATTATGAAAACGAAGGAGCAATATTATCGGAAGAAATTTTAAAAACCGCACATAGCAGTTTCAGGAACGGAGAAATAAATTTTTACCAGTATATACTGAGCTTGGAGAGTGCTTATGAATTAAGCTTGGATTACCTGAATAAGCTCCAATCATACAATGACACCGTAATTGCCATTAATTTCTTAACCTTATAAATAGCGTATTATGAATAGTTCTATATTAAAAATAATCTATGTAAGTCTCATCGCTGTTCTCACAGCTTGTGGAGATACAGCTCCATCAGGTTCTAATACCATTGAAGAAGATGATGGACTAATTTTAATAACCCAAACCCAATTTAATTCAAATGGAATGCAACTAGGTAAGCTGCAGGAAAAACAATTTCCCGTAACGGTAGCTGTGAACGGAAGTATTGATGTTCCACCAGAAAATAGGGCAGTTGTTAGCGCGACGATGGGAGGCTATATAAAATCAACACCATTCTTGGTTGGAGATATTGTAAAAAAAGGGCAAAAGTTGGTTACTCTTGAGAATCCTGAATTTGTAAGCCTACAGCAAGAATATATGGAAGTACATCAACAACTCACTTATTTGAAAGCGGAATACGATCGTCAACATACGATGAAGGAGGAAAACATCACCTCCCAAAAGAGTTATTTACAAGCGGAAAGCAGCTATAAATCTGCTGTTGCTAGACATACCGGACTGTCCAAACAACTACAGTTACTAAACATAATACCTTCAAATGTAGAGAATGGGAATATTACTTCTATTGTTTCCATTTATGCACCCATTTCAGGAAGTATAACTAAAGTCAACGTGACAAGAGGAAGTTATGTTTCCCCAGCAACATCCATTCTAGAAATCATTGATAATGAGCATATTCACTTAGAGCTTTCAGTGTTTGAACAGGATATTATGAAGATAAAAAAAGGGCAGAAAATTGATTTTAAAATTCCCGAAGCATCTGAAGACAGTTTTCAGGCCGAAGTTTATCTTGTAGGCGCTACCCTGGAGGAAAACCGGACAATAAAGGTACATGGACATTTATTGGACGAGTCTTCAACTAATTTTTTGCCAGGTATGTTCGTTGAGGCAGCTATAGTTACAAGCACAAAAAATGAAAAAGCATTACCAAACGACGCTGTGGTGATGGTAGAAGGAATACCACATGTTCTGGTTTTAGACAAAAAAGAGGGAGATGCATATTATTTTCGCCCTCAACAGGTAGAGCTAAGTGCTAATGGTACTGATGATATGGCAATTGAAACAACAGACACTTTTACTTCGGATACACAATTTTTGGTCAAAGGAGCTTTTGCGTTGTTAGGCGTTTAGACAAAACAAATAGACTTCTATAATTTTTTGTTAGGCTATAATAGTGCCAAGTGATTAGCGGGTATATTAGTGATACATTCTCCTATGAGTTTTATTTAAATAATAATACGGAATCGGTGAGAAACAAACAGTAATTGATCCTCCTAGAATGCAATTCTCAATCTAACAAGTGATGTAAGACGCATATTATTCGGATTTTAGTGTGTCTTGGATTAATCTTTAAAATAACGGTAACTTGTAGGCAAGAGGTTTACCATCGTTTATATACCGATTAATTAAATGTGCTATTTTAATACTTAATAATTCAAAGCCTATTTTATGCGTAACTGTTTATTCATTTTGAGCCTTGTTGTTTTTTCAACTTCAAATGCACAAGAAACTAATTTAAAATTAGACTCCTATGAACTGGAAAACGGGCTTACCGTTTATCTGAACGAAGACAAAGGTGCGAGTTCTATTTATGGTTCTGTTTGGGTGAATGCGGGAGGTAAGGATGACCCTGCGGATGCAACTGGAATAGCCCATTATTTGGAACACATGCTTTTTAAGGGTACCCAAACACTAGGAACCCAAAATTTTGAAGCAGAGAAACCTCATTTGGATAAAATTAGAAATCTTTATGATCAGCTGGCACAAGAAGGTGATGAAAACAAAAAGGCTGCCATTCAACAAGTAATTAACGAGGAGGAGCGTAAAGCTTCGGAATATGCCATTCCTAACGAGTTTGATCGCTTGGTTAAATCTATAGGGAGTACGGGTGTAAATGCAAGTACGAGTAATGATTTTACGAACTATTATAATATTTTCCCACCCAATCAGCTGCCTAAATGGTTGGATATTTATGCACATCGTTTCCAGAAACCCGTTTTTAGACTTTTTCAGAGCGAACTAGAGGCGGTCTATGAAGAAAAGAATAGGGCGGGAGACAATCTTGAACGTAGGATTTATGAGAAATTCAATACTTATATCTATGGTGACCATCCATATAGCACACAAACCGTGTTGGGCAGTGTAGAACATTTGAAAAATCCATCTTTAAAAAAAATGTATGAGTTTTTCCAAACCTATTACGTACCCAATAACATGGCCTTGGTTCTTAGCGGTAATTTTGATAGTAATGAGGTAAAGCCGATGATTGCAGCTGCCTTTGGGCAACTGGTTAGAGGTCCAGAACCGGCCTTTAAAACGCGTAAGCTGAACAGTTTTAAGGGTAGGGTAGTTGAAAAGGTACGTATGACTCCCATTAAAGTTGGGTTTATGGGGTATAAATTGGTTCCTTTTGGGCATAAGGACCGTGCAGCTTTAGAAGTGTTAGGTCAAATGATGTCCAATAGTAACGAAACTGGATTTCTGGATACATGGAATTTAGAGAACAAAGCACTTTATGCTGGGGGTGAACAGGAATTCTTAGAGGAAGATGGGATTGCTTTTATCTTTTTTGTTCCGAATATTTTTGGCAAAT
>CBDUKC010000109.1:0-10288 GCA_965367705.1 uncultured Maribacter sp.
AGCACTTTTGAGGGTTTCCTGTCCTCATCCAATGTGTTTATATAAAATGGAATCCAGGCGGGCAATCTTCCATAATGGGACAACGCCTTTAATACGGTAACATTTTTGATTTCTGTGTCAATATAGCGTGGCTCCAATTCCTCAAACGTATCATTTAAGGCAATCTTGCCTTCCTCCTCCATCTTCATCACCATAGGTAAGGTCGATAATATTTTGGTAAGCGATGCCAAATCATAAATGGACTCATTGGAAATACTATCTTTTGAGTCATAGGTAGGCTTACCAAAACTTTTGCTATACACTACTTTTCCCTTTCTTGAAATAAGTACCTGTGCCCCAGGGAACATAAGACTGTCCAATCCATTACGAACCAACCTATCTACTTCCGCTAGTTTTGTAGAACTCATTCCTACACCTTCTGGATACGTATATCCCAACCTTTTTAAAGTCTTTAACCTAATCCCAGTTCCTATTGGAAAATCAGAACTAGCACTAACGGGAATCGTTCCCAAGGATGGAATAGCTCCAAAAAGTAATTCTGCCGTCTTACGCTGAGCAATGGCACTATTTTGATATGACATTACTACAGCATCAATATTTTGAAAGGTTGAAATATTAGAAAGTGCGTACGGTTTTGCGAACACACATAAAACAAGATTGGAAGTTCTTAAGCTAGAAATTTCCTGAAGCCAAGAAAGTTCCTTTTTAGAAAATTCATAAGATTTCCATGGACTAGCATTGCTTTTATGATGACCTATAATCACTAAATTGTAATCTGATAATTTTTTCTTCAGCGTAGCTATATCGCTACCGTTTACCACTGTTATGCTAGCATATTTCTTAAGTGTCTCCACAAAATCTTCATTTGGGGAGTCTCCAAACTTTACATAAGCAATCTTTTTATTCTGTAAATTTTTTATTCCCAGAATATCAAACCTGTTCTTTACTACCGTTATCGCCTTTTCTATAGCCTCTTCATAGATTAAATCATCCTCCACTGAATTCAAATCCTCGTATAAATTTTGGAGATTGATTGGCTTGTACCGATGCAGACCTGCCTTGTATTTGGCCATCAATATCTTTTTGACGGATTTCTGCAAGCGTTGTTCGGTAATTCTACCATTTTTAAAGGCCTTGATTAGCTTTTCCTTTGCCTGGCCCACATTTTCGGGCATCAATAAAATGTCGTTACCTGCAATGAAAGCCTTAAGTTCTACATCACCATCAGTACCAAAATTGGTAGCTCCTTTCATGTTTAAGGCATCTGTGAACACCAACCCTTCAAAACCCATTCTATCCTTAAGAATTCCAGAGATAATTTGTTCGGACAAAGAAGATGGCAAGCCTGTTTTTAATTCTAACGCCGGCACTTCCAAATGTGCAACCATAACGCTACTCAAACCGTTTTCAATCAATTTTTTAAATGGATACAGCTCCAAACTATCCAAACGCTCTTTAGAAAAGTTAAGGACCGGAAGGGCATGATGTGAATCTACCGCCGTATCACCATGACCAGGAAAATGCTTTCCGCTGGATAACACGCCAACGCTCTCCATTCCTTTCATAAAGGCGATACCTTTCTCCGCAACATTTTCTCTATTTTCACCAAAGGAACGGTTGCCAATAATAGGGTTTTTTGGATTGGTATTGATATCGATATCTGGCGCAAAATTGATGTGTACTCCTAGTCGTTTGGCATGCTTCCCTATTTGACGCCCTACCTTTTCTACCACAGTGTTATCTGAGATTGCTCCTAAAGTCATATTCCAAGGGAATGCGTAGGTAGAGTCCAAGCGCATGGAAAGTCCCCATTCCGCATCCATGGCTATAAGCAAAGGTAGCTTAGATGCCGATTGATAATCATTACATAATTGAGCTTGTCTTACAGGTCCTCCTTTAGAAAATATAACACCCCCAATTTCGTGTGTTGATATTAAATCTTTAATCCTATCCGTAGCTACTTTATTTTGATCGGATGCAATACTTACCATGAACAATTGCCCAATTCTCTGGTCCAAAGTCATGTCATTGTACTGTTCCTCTACCCATTGCTCCTGTAAAAGACTGTCCTTGGTCATCAATGGATTTTGACCATTAACCAAATAAACACTTAATAAATAGAAAAAAAAGATGGAAAATGAACGCATGGGTTTTAAATGTATGGAGATAACTTAAAACAAGGAAAAATATTGCATTTCATCGATATAACCTAGTAAAACAGGGTATTTAAAGACATTTTAACTTAAACAAAACGTGCATGCCAACTTTCAGATGCAGGTACTTCCCAATGTTCTTTGTATTCCCCTTTTGTGGCTACAAGATTATTAAAAACAATGGTGTTTTTTGATATGGCTTTTTGCTTGCCCATCGCCTTGAACTCTAATAAGGTCTTGTAGGCTACAAATTCTCCTTGTTTATATGAAACGTTCATCTTATCTAATAATTCGACGTCATATTTTTTTTCTAATTGTTGAATAAAATGCACGGAAGCATCAATAGAACATCCTGTTGCAGCTTGTGCACTTTGGTCAAGTCCAATAACCAAAAATCTTTTATATCGCACCTCATAGCCTGCTTTAAGATCTGTTCCATGTGCCGTCCAATGCACTAAAAAATTATCCAGCTCTCCTCTGATAACTTCCAGCTCGTCTGGGGTAAAACTTCGGTTGGCCTGATAGATCCATATTCTGGCCGTATCCGGTAACGTATTAAAATCTACTAACATATTTGGGATATTTAAAGTTCTTCAGCGGTAGCAATTAACTCCGCAATATCAAGGACAGCTATGGATGCCTCTTTCTCCTTGTTCTTTACTCCGTCGGTCATCATCGTATTACAAAAAGGGCAACCTGCCGCTATGATTTCTGGTTGCGTTTCCAAGGCCTGTTCCGTTCGTTCTATATTCACATCCTTGTCGCCTTTTTCTGGTTCCTTGAACATCTGCGCACCACCGGCACCACAGCATAATCCACGCGATTTACAGCTTTTCATCTCCACGAGTTCTGCATCCAATTTTCGAATCAAATCGCGCGGTGCTTCATAAACGCCGTTCGCCCTACCTAAATAACAAGGGTCATGAAATGTAATTCTTTTCCCCTTGAACATTCCACCTTCCATAGTGATGCGTCCTTCGTCCAATAAATCCTTTAAGAATTGGGTATGATGCACAACATCATAATTTCCACCAAGTCCCGGGTACTCATTTTTTAATGTATTAAAACAATGTGGGCAAGCTGTAACTACTTTATTTATCCCATAAGCGTTCATTACTTCAATATTGGTCACCGCTTGCATTTGGAACAAAAATTCGTTCCCAGACCGTTTGGCAGGATCCCCTGTACAGCTTTCCTCGGTACCTAATACCGCAAAGGAAACCTTGGCCTTGTTTAATATCTTAACAAAGGCTTTCGTGATTTTTTTTGCCCTATCGTCAAAACTACCGGCACATCCTACCCAAAATAACACCTCTGGTTGTTGACCGGCAGCAAATAATTCTGCCATAGTAGGCACTTTCAATTCCGTAGACATAATATTCAATTTATGATTCTTTACTCCAATTCAATCGATCCATCTGATTGAAGGGCCATGGAGCTCCATTATTCTCAATATTCCCCATCATATTATTTAAATCTGTTGGTGCTGCGGATTGTTCCATGACTAGGTACTGACGCATATCCATGATAATGGACAATGGGTCAATACTAACCGGACATGCCTCAACGCAAGCATTACAAGACGTACAAGCCCATAATTCCTCTCTTGAAATATAATCGTCAAGTAACTGTTTACCATCATCCTCAAAGGTTCCTTTGTTGGAATCTATGTTTTTGCCCACTTCCTCTAAACGGTCGCGGGTATCCATCATAATTTTTCTAGGAGATAATTTCTTACCTGTTTGATTGGCCGGACATTCATCTGTGCATCTACCGCATTCTGTACAGGTATATGCATTTAACAATTGAACCCAGCTCAAATCGGTAACATCAGAGGCACCAAACTTTTCTGGAACTGGTGCATCCTCCGCAGGGGCTGCAAAAGGATCCGCAGAAGGATCCATCATCAACTTCACTTCATTTGTGACCGATTCTAAATTTGGCAACTGACCCTTTGGGGTAAGTTTACCATAATAGGTGTTTGGAAAAGCCAATAGAATGTGCAGGTGCTTGGAATAGTATAAATAATTTAAAAAACATAGTATACCCACAATGTGCATCCACCATGCCGTTCTTTCAATACCAATAAGGCTTGCTTCAGAAAGTCCTTGAAACCAAACAGCTATAAACTGACTAATTGGAAAAGAGCCAGCTTGTGCATACTGTTCGGCACCAATTTGCTGTAACTGATAGTCGGCTGCATTCATGGTCAAAAACAAGAACATTAACACTAATTCAATGTACAAAATTAGGTTTCCATCCTTTTTAGGCCATCCTTCCATCTCTGGTTTAATGAAACGCTTTAATCGTATTACATTTCTTCGAATCCAAAAGAAAAGTACGGCCACAATTACTAAAAACGCCAATATTTCAAAAGAAGCGATTAAAACGTTGTAAACAGCTCCAAGGCCTGAAAAAATTCGATGTGTCCCTAAAAGTCCATCAATTATTATTTCAAGCACTTCAATATTAATAATTACAAAGCCAACATAGACTACTATATGAAGCATACCTGCAATTGGCCTTACTACCATCTTACTCTGACCTAGGGCAATTTTAGCCATATTGTTCCAACGCTGTGATTTGTTATCACTAACATCTACAACTTTCCCTAAAAAAATATTTCGTTTCAAACGAACCACATTCTTTACAAAAAAACCAATTCCGAAAATAAGGATAATGGCAAATAAGACATTAGGTATGTATTGCATATATTAGTTTTCTAAAGTTTTTGCCGGATCTTCTTCTGGAACCGCATATTCTTTTTGTTTTTTACCAAAAACAGAAACATTTACGTACCGTTTAGGATTTAACCGAAAATCCTGTAAAAGCAAATCCAACTCCTTTGAGGCGCTGCTTAGATTAGAATAAAGCTCCTTATCGTTCATTAGCATACCCATAGTGCCTTCGCCTTTTTCTAGTTTTGACATAATAGTATTCAAACTGGCTACGGTAGCTTGTAAACTGACCAAGGTACTTCCTAATCCTGCATTGTTAAGTGAATCGGATAGTTTCGCAAAATTTGAGGTAAGTACTTCAAAATTATCTAACGAACTACCTAGTTTTCCTTGATTTTCCTTTAGCATTTTATCCAAGGTGATTGCACTACCGTTTAGGCTCCCCATAAGCTGACTCAAACCATTGATTGCCTTTCTTAAATCATTTTTTGTTCGTGTATCCAGTACATCATTGACATTCATTAATACCGAATCGGCATCAGTGACTGCTGATTCAAACTTTTTGAACAAAGGGGTTAGTTTTTGTTGTGCCAGTTCTGTAAGTCCCGGTCTTGTATCTGTATTTAAGGTATCACCGGATTGCACGCTGGGCGAACCATCAAAAACAGGACTAATCTGCAAACCCTTACCTCCAATAATCCCAGTATCGTAAAGCTCTACCCTACTATTCTTAGAAAACTGAAAATCGCTACTAACGGTAAACGTTACAACTAGGTTTCCTTGAGTATCTATAAACCGTATATCATTTACCTTACCAACACCATAGCCATTTATGGACACCACCGTGCCCGACTGCAATCCTCCAACATTGGGATAAACCGCATACAACGTTTTACTGTTATCAAACAGAGGTGTGGACTTTAGATAACTAAATCCCATAATAAAAAGTAAAATTCCTCCAATGACTATAATTCCGGTTTTTAGCTCCCTAGATAGTTTCAAAAAAATGGATTTAAGGTTATAAACAAAATTAAAAATAATTATAATATGTACTAGGTTATTGCGAAACCTCCTTTAATGCGTCTGCCATGGAAATCCTAGTACCCTCTCGATAGGCAACAAGATAAGCGGTTGTGAAACCTTTAGAAACTGCATTCGATTTCATCATTTCAGCTTCTCGATGTGACCCTGTTTCCCCATACATATATCTATAAAGATCCTTGTAAGGTTCTTTGGAAATACGATTTAACCCTTTAAAATAAGTATCGTTGGAAGACAAATCCTTAGCACTAGCCATCAACTGTACTTTAAAAGTGATTTTTGATGCCAGTTTAGCAACCTGCTCTGCTTCTGCCGAAGGTATTTTTGTAACAGCAACCGATGGCGAAGTTTTCTCTATTATTTTTTGAGTTTCCGGTTTCTCTGACGCCTTCGTAACCGATGGGTTTCTATTTTCCTCATTGACAATTAGCTCATTAGCTTTGTCCGCTATATTTGTAGAAACGACTTCCTCCTCGGATGGCTTGGTCATTTCCGCTTCCGATAGCTCCTTAACAGTTCCATTTCCTATACTTGTAGCCGTACTGGCTTTGGTAGCTCCTTTATAAACAAGAATAGCTTCGGCAATTGCTGTTGCCATTTCTTGCTGACCTTTTTTAGAATTTAAGTAAGCTCCTTCGTTCTTGTTTGTTAGAAAGCCAGTTTCTACCAACACACTTGGCATAAAAGTCTGGTGTAAAACAATGAACCCAGCCTGTTTTACTTTTCTATCGTTTCTTTTCAACTTGTCAGAAAAATTATCTTGAATCATTTTAGCCAAAGCGATACTCTGATCCAAAAACTCTTCCTGCATAATAGTTAAGCCAATAACCGATTCTGGAGAGTTAATATCATAATCCGCATAACGCGTTTCGTAATTATCTTCTAAGTAAATTACTGAGTTTTCCTTTTTCGCAATTTCAAAATTTTGCTTGTTAGCATGCAGTCCCAAAACAAAAGTGCCAGCACCATTTGCATCCGATGTATGCGAATCACAGTGAACAGAAACAAAAAGGTCAGCATTTGCCTTGTTTGCAATTTCTCCACGCACAAAAAGGTCTATGAAGGTATCATCTTTACGTGTGTAAATCACCTTTATATCCTTGTTGTCTACCAATAGTTCTCCTACCTTCAACACAATGTTCAGTGCAATGTTTTTTTCCAAATAACCATTCCCTAAATTACCCGGATCGTGACCTCCATGACCTGCATCCAAGACTACAACAAAAGGTTCTGCCTTTGCCGGTTGGGTGTAAAAGGGTGTAAAAGAAAACAAAAGCAAGGAAAACGCTAAAAAGAAAATGTACAAAAGCGATTTAATTTTCATGTTCATATGGGTTTTTAAAGCCCTTGTTATGGTTAAAATTATGGTAATACCCTACTTAGGGAACAAAAAATATATGTAAGTTTGACAACTGAAACCAATGTACCATTGGATTGCCAAACCTTTACAAAAATAGGATATAAAGCCTTGCAATCAAATAAACACTACGTACTTTTCCTCTGCATTCTTTTTGTTGGCGCATTTTCTAGTAAAGCTCAAGAGGAAAAAGTTGTACCGCTATCAGTAAAGGCAGTACAGGATACCATTGTGGCTCCTCTTTTTTTAGCACCCTTAGCAAAGGATAGTGTAGGCCTAGACTTCGTATCCAATGATTCGCTTAACAAAAAACCGCCATTATTACTTGATAAAATTACTTACAAGGCTAAAGATTATGTCAGATTAAGTCAAAAAGAAAATAAGATTTATCTCTACAACGAAGCAGAAATTTATTACCAAGACACCGAATTAAAGGCAGGTGTCATTATCATGGACTATGTTAAAAATGAAGTCTATGCGGGCAGATTAAAAGATTCTTTGGGAAATTACACCCAACTACCATATTTCAAACAGGGGGGCAGTGTGGTTATTCCCGACTCTATTCGCTTTAATTTTGACACCCAAAAAGCTATAATCTGGAATTCCAGGACAGAACAACAAGCCGCTGCAGGATCTCTAGGAAACGACACTATGAAAGTGTATGCGGAGATTACCAAAAAGGAAAATGACTCCGTTTACTTTTTAAGTGAAGCTAAACTTACTACTGCAAAAGACACTATTGACCCAGACTACTACATCCGCGTAAAAAAAGCAAAATTTGTTCCAAAGAAAAAAGTTATTGCAGGATTCAGCAATATTTACATTGAAGATGTGCCTACTCCAATTTTTATGCCTTTTGCCTATTTTCCGCTTGCTGTAGGAAGGGTAGCAGGTGTTATGATGCCTTCTTTTGGAAGTGACCCCAACACGGGCTATTTTCTTCAAGATATGGGATACTACGTGCCGTTAGGTGATTATGCAGATATTTTGTTTTCAGGAGATTTTTACACGAACGGTAGTTGGGGCGTCCGAACAGCTTCTATCTATAACAAAAGATATAAATATAGAGGGAATGTTAATTTTCGATACGAAAACCAAGTACGTAGCCAAAAAGGCTTTAGCGATTATAGTTTGTCTAAAAATTACAATATACAATGGAGTCACTCGCAAGATCCTAAAGCAAGCCCAAACTCCAGGTTCTCGGTATCTGTGAATTTAGGAAGTAGTGAATTCTATAGAAATTCATTACAACAGCGAAATCTACCCAATACACAAAACAACACCTTATCATCATCCATATCATACTCAAAAACATTTCCTGCCTATCCCTCGGTGAATATGAGCTTAACGGCTACTCACTCCCAGTTGACATCACCAACGGCAACAGAAACCAACCCGGATAATATTACCATGACCCTACCAACAATGCAAACCAGTATGGAGCGGATTTTTCCTTTCGCCAAACGGGATGGCATAAAGAAAGGTTTGATACAAAATATAAATTTTCAATATGACTTAAACGCTCAGAACCGATTAACCACCAATGACGAGGATTTTTTAACTAGCAGAATGTTTGACAATGCGCGATTTGGGGCTAGACATCGTATCCCCATTAGCACAAACTTTAAGGTAGCAAAACACTTTAGTGTAAGTGCTAGTGCTAATTACGAGGATATTTGGACTTTAGAAACTTATAACCAAAGCTTTGATGGAGAAAGCAATAGTGTTGTTAGAGATACCATTACCGGCTTTGACCGCTATAACCAATACAACTTTAGCGCCAGCGTTGGCACTACCATATACGGAACCTTTAACTTTGGAGAAGACAAAAAGATACAAGCCATAAGACATGTAATGCGACCTTCTATTGGTTATGGGTACGCCCCGTCTTTTGACCAATACTATGACGAATATATAGATGGAAATGGAGAGGTTGTACAATTTACCCGTTTTCAAGGAACCTTAAATGGAGCACCTAGATTAGGTCGCACCAATAGTTTAAATTTTTCCTTGGCAAATGTATTGGAGGCCAAAGTAAGGGACAAAGACACTACCAAACTGGAAGCCAAAAAAATACCACTACTAAGCAACTTTAATATTTCTAGTGCATACAATATAGAAGCTGACTCCCTAAAACTTAGTCCATTAAACATTAATGGAGGTACCAGCTTATTGGACAATAAAATGTCAATAAACTTTTCCGCCAATTTAGACCCCTACGCCATAGATAATAACGGTACTAGAATAAATACCTTTAATGTTAACAATGGCGGAAGTCTTTTTAGACTTACAAGGGCTAGCACGAACATCACCTACTCTATAAGCAGTGAAATGTTTGAAAAAAATAAGAATGATGAAGAAGAGGAAGAAGATCCTTTTGATTACGTAGCACAGAGCGGCGGAAGAACAGACGATTTATTCGGTAGGGCTGATAGTTTTACTGATAACCCAATGAGTAAAAATAAAGACGATAGCGACATAGAAAATCCTAAATTTGGAACAAAAATACCTTGGGATTTCAGACTGGCTTATTCGGCAGGATATAATAATAGCGCACGGCAAGACACCTTTGGAAACCATGCCATAATGTTCTCTGGAGATATTGAACTGTCTCCAAGATGGAAAGTTGGAGGTTCTTCTGGATACGACTTTGTAAATTCAGGATTTACTTTAACTCAACTTCGTTTTGAACGAAATTTAGGAAGTTTTAATATGCGATTCAACTGGACACCATTTGGACAATACAAAAGATGGTTCTTCTTTATCGGTATTGACGCATCTATCCTTAGCGATTTGAAGTGGGAAAACCGAAGTCAACAAGTTAGAAATTAATCCAAAAACTACGCATAAATGAAAAAAATAATAAACACCGATAATGCCCCAGCACCAATAGGCCCCTACAACCAAGCTGTTCTCAGCGGCAATACCCTTTATATCTCTGGACAAATTCCTATGGATCCGCGAACAGGAACATTGATTGATGGTGATATTAAGAAGGAAACAAAGCAGTCTATGGAAAACTTAAAAGCAATTCTAACCGCAGCGAACATGACGTTTGA
>CBDUKC010000110.1:0-10224 GCA_965367705.1 uncultured Maribacter sp.
AATATTGAATCGGTTGCAACAAAACGCAAGGGAATCCTTTGCTAATATAGGTCGCTCTGTTGGGTTAACAGCTCCAGCGGTGGGGGAGCGGGTAAAGAAAATGGAAGATGCAGGAATTCTTTTGGGTTATAACGTTGTAGTATCCCACTCTCTTACGGGGCACCAGTTAAAAGCCATCATCAGCTTAAGGGCTTTTATGGGAAAGCTTAAGCCCTTTTTGGCTTTAGTTCCTACGTTTGATGAAGTTGTAAATTGTTACAGGATTACAGGTAACGAAAACATTGTAATGGAGGTAGTGTTGAAAGATCAGTTTCATTTGGAAAGGTTTATAGATAAACTTATCCAGTATGGGGAAACCAGAACTAACATTGTGCTATCCCATGTTGTTGCGAACGCTCCCATTCGTAGCGAGCCTGTTTAGTTTAAGTGTTTTATTTTGTTTTTTAATCCAAAAACGGATTGGACAGATGAAATCCTTAACTTTAGAACTATATTTTGGCCAGATTTTTGATTACTTGTTGAATATGAAAAAAAATGCTATTCTCTTTCTCTTTTTGCTACCTGGGATATTGTTGGCTCAAAAGGTTAGCCTTCTTAAAGGAGCGATTACGGAAAATATAATAATCAACGACTCCTTAAAGGAATCTATTTCGGTCTACTTGCCCAGTTCGTTCGATGCAAACAAAACCTGGCCTGTTGTTTTTGTTTTCGACATGGAAGGTAAAGGAAAACAGTCGTTATCTATGTTTAGACAGGCAGCGGAGCAAGAAGGCTATATTTTGGCTACCTCTAATAATACAAACGATACGATTTCTCTATCTAAGAATATTCTTATTGCCAATAGGCTTTTTAATGCTACATACGATTTATTGCCCTTGCAAAAAAAACGTGTATATACTGCAGGTTTTTCTGATGCGGCTAGGTTTGCATCAATAGTGCCTAACTTTATTAAGGGTATTGAAGGGGTAATCTCATGTGGAGCTGCTGTTGGTAGTTTAGAAATACTAAGTGCCAAAAACCCATTTCATTTCGTGGGGATCGTAGGTAGAGAGGATTATAATTTTATCGATATGCTAGAAACCCGAAAGCTACTCGATAAATTAAAGTTTCCAAATCAGTTAATCTTGTTTGATGGGGGTAATGAATGGCCTTCTGCGGAGCTAATCGCTAAAGCCATGAATATATTTACCTTGGCTGCTATGGCCAAAGGAGAAGCACCAAAAGATGAGCAAATAGTGTCTGCTTTCTACAAAGAGTTTCTAACAGCTGCCAATACCTTGTTTTCCAACTCCAAACCTTTGTTAGCAGAACACGAGCTATCAGAAATGATTCGGGTGTATGGTCCTTTGATGGAAGTGGATTCATTAAAGGATGCTCGCAAACAGTTACGCAAGACAAGTGCTTTTAAAACAAATAGGCGCAATCAGAATAATGTGCTATTGAAGGAAAGCTTTACCAAAGAGGATTATATCTATTTTTTAGAGGAAGATGTAATGACTTATAATTATAATAATCTGGGCTGGTGGAATTATCAGATGGATGAGCTTGATAAACTGACCAAAAGCAGTAGTATATATGACAAGCAAATGTCTTTGCGGTTACGAAGTTATGTCAACGCTTTGATTGAAGATACTATAGATATGATTGCGTCTGACACGAAAGTTATAGATATGGAAGCATTGACATTTCTATATATGCTAAAGACGGTTACCGACCCTCAAAATTTTAATTATTACCTTAAAGTGATTTCCAATAGTTCTGAGGTAGAGGATTATGGGACTGCACTTTTCTATCTAGAAGAATTGCTTAAGAACGGATACCAGAACAAAGAAGAACTGTACGCGTTGGAACATACCGCCTTATTTAGAATTATGCCTGAATTTAATGCTGTGGTTGAAAAGTATCTTAAAACTGCGCGCTATGATATTATTCAAGATTAGTCGACCGCTCTTTATAAGCTGAAACGTAAACGAAATGTTTTTAAGCATAGCAATGGAGCTTTTAGTGCTAAACGTATGAGAACTTATAGGAAGACCTTAAACCTTTTGGCATACTTAAGGTTCTAATGTATTTTTGTAAAAATTGCATTCGATGAACGGAATAAAAAGCTTGGTACTAGTTTTCATTGTTATTGCTGTTAGTTGTGGAGATGGTAAAAAATATCATGATGTGGCAAAGAAGGAGGTGTCTGCTGCCAAATCTGAAAAGGTAGCCGCGATTCTAAAGTTTCAGGAGGGTTTAAACGCGGAATTTAAGAATCCTGAAGAATCCCCATTGCCAGATAGATTTCGAATAGATTTTGAGACACTTGATTTTTTTGAACCGGATACGAGTTATGTGGTCACTGCAACTCTGGTAAGAACGCCTGATGCACTCCCTTTTTTGATGCCTACCAGTACAGATAGAAAGTCTAAGGAAAAAGTGTATGGAATCGCTAAATTCATGCTGAATGGAAAGGAGCATTCTTTGGAGCTATATCAAAATCCAGAACTAATGCAGGAAGATGGGTACGAAGATTATCTGTTCCTGCCCTATACAGACCTTACCAATGGAAGGCAAACGTATGGAGGAGGGAGGTACTTAGACTTAAGAATCCCTGAAGGGAATTCTATTATTTTGGATTTCAATAGGTCTTACAATCCGTATTGTGCCTATAATAAAAAGTATTCCTGTCCTTTGGTGCCATCTGTAAATAATTTAGCAACTGAAGTTCTGGCTGGTGTAAAAGACTTTAAGAAATAGTTCATCCCTAGTTCGGAAAAGATTCTCATTTGTTCTATGCATAAATAAAGAAAAGACCCAGTGTTTAAGCTGGGTCTTTTAGTTTAAAAAAATCAACAAATAACAAGGTAATTAGAAGGAGTAGATTGCTGCCAGCACAAAAGAAGAAAGGCTTTTTTGCGCCACTAAATTGCTGTCTACAAAGTTTCCAGAAACGTCGGATGCAGAATCCAAACGAAGTTCTGGCTTAATCGTTAATTTATCGATGGAATAACTTCCGGTTAAGGTTACAGCAAAAACACTGGAGTCTTCCACTCCGGTTCCAATTGCACCAAAATCCTCGATTTCTGTAAAGTATTCACCTCTTAGGCCAATAGTAAAATCATCTGAAGTAGCTAATTGCGGATACAAGGCAACACCTCCGAATCCGGCATTTCCATCACCACCGTCAAAGTATGCGGCATTTAACCCAAGGAAAAATGAATCAGAAAGGTCAAAACCACCAGTGTAGTCTATTTCATAGGCGCCATTGTCCATTAATAAATTAAAATATTGTCCTTTATAGCCAAGTTGTGCTCCATAGGCGTATTTGCCGTCAAGATTCAATTCGGTAATATCTGTCCGATTCATTACTGCCAGCATGACGCTAAAATCTTCTGACAATGCGAAATCTGCTTTTAAACCTGTATGGGAAAATGGTCCATAAGAAAATAAATATGAAGTACTGTAGTTAAAGTTGGCCGTTGGTGAAATGACCTCATACCCGAGAAAGGTGTTGAAGTTACCAAAGGTTAAGGTCACAGCATCACTAACATTCCAATAGGCGTAGAGTTGATTCACAATATTTCCTGTATCGGAATAAATTGGCGAGGCAAAAATGGCGTCCGTACCTCTCGGTCCGAATACCAAATCAGCAACAAAACCTACTTTTTCTCCTTCATAACCCGCAATTAGATTTGCCATACCTAAAGCAAACCCTGGTAAGTTCGCAAATGAAGAACCTGGTGCTGCGTTTGGAATTCCATTTGGAGCTGAGTTATCCCCATTTAAGTTTGTCCTGTAATACGCATCAATAGATCCGCTAAAGGTAAATTTTTCTTTTTCTTCCTCTTCTTGGGCAAAAACACTTGTTAAAGAAAATAAAAGTACTGTGGATAGCACTATATTTTTTACGAATTTTGTTAATGTAATCACGTTCATAGATTCTAGTTTTAAATCCTTAACAGGATTGTTATAATTGAGTAAATGGAATTTTTTGAAAAGGTTATGTAACGGAGCGTTCTGCAAAACGCTCCGTTTTAACTTTCTGATAATTTTAGTGTTGATTCATTCTAAAGTCTGCATAAGCGTCCATTCCATGTTCATGAATGTCCAAGCCTTCCAATTCTTCTTCTTTGGAAACGCGAAGCCCTAAAGTTGCTTTTAAGGTGCCCAAAATGAGTACAGAGCTTGCAACGCAAAATGCACCTATGATTACTACACCATAGAGTTGTGTTAAGAATTGCTCTCCACCAGCTTTTGCGCCGAAAATACCTACAGCAAGGGTGCCCCAAATACCGCAGATTAAGTGTACCGCGATAGCACCAACGGGATCATCCAGTTTTAGTCTGTCAACTAAGGCTACACCGAGTACGATGATGATTCCTGCAAAAAAGCCTATGGCGACTGCTTCGTTTGGGGACATAAGATCTGCCCCTGCCGTAATACCGACCAATCCGCCTAGAATACCATTTAAAAACATGGTTAAATCTAAATTCTTATAAAGAATAGTGGATAGAATCATAGCTCCAAATCCGCCAGCTGCTGCGGCCAAACTTGTGTTCACCAATACCAAGGAGGTTAATTCCGGATCTGCAGAAAGTACTGATCCACCATTAAATCCAAACCATCCTAGCCATAGAATTAGTACCCCTGCGGTAGCTAATGGAATATTATGGCCTGGAATGGCTTTTGTTTTTCCGTCTTTACCAAATTTCCCTATTCTAGCACCTAAAAGAGAAACCGCTACCAATGCAGCCCAGCCTCCTACGGAATGTACTAATGTAGAACCAGCGAAGTCATAGAATCCCCATGAATCCAAGAACCCACCACCCCATTTCCATGCACCTACGATTGGGTAGACCAACCCTACATATATAACGGTAAATATCATGAATGAACCAATCTTAATGCGCTCAGCCACAGCACCAGAAACTATTGTTGCCGCGGTGGCTGCAAACATACCCTGAAAAAGAAAATCTGTCCACCACGTATAACCTCCATCGGCATACTCGGCTGTCATTCCTCCCTCAGGAGCGCCAATACCGAAGCTTTCCATTGAGAACTTTAGAATTCCCATATCTCCCTCTTCAAAGCCTGGGTACATTAGATTAAATCCAAAGGCATAATAAAGAAGAAGTCCTCCGGTAATAATGAAAATATTTTTAAATAATATGTTTATCGTATTTTTTTGTCTTGTTAAACCTATTTCTAGAAATGCAAAACCCGTATGCATGAAGAATACCAAAGCGGTAGCCACCATCATCCAAACGTTATTCGCCGTAAATAATCCTGCGTCCATTTTTTAAAGTTTTAGTTAATTGATTCGTATTAGTTTATACCTGCCTGGCCGTTCTCCTTTGTTCTAATTCTATAAGCTTCTATGACATCGGAAACAAATATTTTCCCATCACCTACATTTCCACTATAAGCAGATTCCAATATGGCATTGATTGTTTTTTCCAAAAACTCATCGGAAATAACTATGGATAGATATCTTCTCTGTATATCTGTTGTACTATAGGAAATACCTCGGTAAACATGACCTTGTTGTTCATTTCCAACGCCAGTTACGTCCCAGTAGCTAAAGAAGTTTACCTCAATTTGATGCAATGCCTCCTTGACATCCTCAAACTTGGATTTTCTGATAATTGCCTCTATTTTTTTCATTTGAATATTGGTTTTGTGTGAGTCAAATGTATATTAATATTTATAAGGCCCTATATTTTTTAGGGTATTATATAATATTTTTATCCATATTAGAATTTTAACCCTATAAAATTATGGGTATATATGAATAATAAACATAATTTTATGGATTTGACTATAAGGAATGGCTAGAACGCCTGTAAAAATGAAAATCAGCTAGAAAATGACTAAATAGTTAAGAATTGTGTGCGGTATTGGTAATAATAAGGAATGATGTGTAAAATTATAAAACCATGAAGCGTTGTGTTGGTGCTATAGCAACTTAGAGGTCCATAGCCCTATGGATACGGCTATGATTCCTATGGAAATGCTACAAATGGTATAAAAAGAGAAGTGGAGTAGGTTGGATTCTTTTAATAAAAAGTGACCTTCCATGGCGAAGGTTGAAAAGGTGGTGAAGCCACCACAAAATCCAGTTGTTAGTAAAAGCGTCTGATTTTGAGAAAGAAAATTAGTTCTCATGGACAGTCCAAGGATAAAACCTATGAGAAGACATCCTATAATATTTACCAAAAAAGTTCCAAGATAAAAGTTCGCTATAGCGGTATTAAGGGATTTAGATATCCAAAATCGCAATAAGCTTCCTAAGCCTCCTCCTAAAAAAACAAGTAAAAATTGCTTCATACCCCCTAAAGGTAAAAAACTATACTGCTTTTTTCAGTTCAGAAGTAAGTAAATTAATTGGATAAATAACAGAAGCAGAAGTTTTGGCAACTTTTGGGGATTGTTTTGTTGCTTTATTGCTCCAAATTGGCAAGCTAGCCAATAGCATAAACGCGTTAAGTCCAATTAAAATTAAAAAGATAGTAAGAAAAGTCATCATAATATTTCGCCCCTTTACAGATGAATAACGCAAAATTACGTTATTTGGTATGATATACGAGCAAAATCGATTTTTTGTTGTGTGAGACCTATTTTTTGTGGTGTAGATAAAAAATTAGTTAATTTTTAAGGAAAAACTTAATAACAAAGAGTGTTATTATGAAGATTGCAAAGAAAATGCCTACCCATTTGACACCTTTATAATTTTTTTGATGCAATTTGAAGTCCTTTTTGTAAGATAGTATGATAATCACCATAAATACAATGGCAAAAAGTGCTCCAAAAATTAGTTGTCCGCTACTGAACATATTTTATATTTTTACACAAAGCTAACAGAAAACCAGAACAGTTAAGATGAAAAACAAAATCAATTGTGTCAAACTCTTTCACGAATCCTTTGGATTGGGTGTTTCCAATGAATTGAAATCAGATTTGGGTACATCCAAAAATTTATTACGGTTTAATTTAATGGACGAGGAAAACAAAGAGTACCTGGAAGCCGCAACTAATAATGATATGGTAGAAGTGGCCGACGCCCTTGGGGATATGCTTTATATTCTTTGCGGTACTATATTAGAGCATGGGATGCAGCATAAAATTGAGGAAGTTTTTAATGAGATACAGCGCAGTAATATGAGTAAACTAGGAGAAGACGGTAAACCTATATATAGGGATGATGGTAAGGTTTTAAAGGGTCCTAACTATTTTAAGCCGGACATTGCTGCTATTTTGAATACGTAGGAAACTACAGCACTAGAGCTAATGATTTAGAAATAAAACAAGGGGATTGGTACTAGTACCAATCCCCTTGTTTTTAATTTTAAACCACATTTGGTTTAAAATAATCACTCTATTTTTTTACTTCATAACGCCATCCATAAGGATCTTCGGATTTGTTGTACTGGATGTCTGTAATGATCTTCTTTATTTTTTCGGCGTAAGGCGCTTCAAGAGTAGGTAGTTCGTAATCGGTTTCTTTAAAGCCAAAAGCTGAAATAGGCGAAATCACAGCAGCTGTGCCAGCGCCGAACATTTCTTTTAGTGTCCCTGCCTTAGCTGCGTTTACTACCTCGGTAACCGTTATTTTCCTAACTTCTAAAGGTATTCCTTCTGTTTTGGCAATAGCTATGATGCTTTTTCGGGTAATACCATCTAAAATCCTATCACTGGTAGGACCTGTAATAAGTGTATCGTTGATTCGAACAAAAATATTCATAGCTCCCGCTTCTTCTATGTACTCATGCTCGGTATCGTCCGTCCAGATTACTTGATTGTAACCTTTAGCTACGGCCAACTGTGTAGGGTAAAATTGACCAGCGTAGTTACCGCCAGCTTTAGCAAAACCGACACCTCCATTAGCGGAGCGTGAATAGGTCTGTTCTATTAACACCTTTACTTTTCCAGCAAAATACGCTCCAGAAGGGGCGCAGGCAATCATGAATTTATATTCATCCGCAGGTGAAGCATGAAACCCTTTTCCCGTGGCGAACATAAAAGGTCTGATATATAACGATGAACCTTCGTTTGTAGGGATAAAGGCGCTGTCAAGTTTTAAGAGCTCGGTTAGTCCTTCCATAAAATAGTCCTCTGGAATTTCTGGAATGCACATCCGTTTCGCAGAAATATTAAATCTTTTATGATTATCTGTAGGTCTAAAAAGAAAAATAGCCCCGTTTTTGTCCTTATAGGCTTTCATTCCTTCAAAAATAGATTGTCCATAATGGAAAATTTTTGATGAAGGATCCAAGCTAATGGCTTGATAAGGTACTATTTTAGGAATTTCCCATGCACCGTTCTTATAATCACATACCAGCATGTGGTCGGAAAATACCGAGCCAAAAGCCAAGTTGTCGAAATCTATTTGGTCAATCTTCGAAGTTTTAACCTTCTCTATGCGTATGCTTTTTGTTTCGATGCCCATTATTTGATTAATTTTAAAGATTAAATTTAATCAAATATCCCAATGGACACTTCTTTTTTAGTTTAAAAATGACCAGTTTTGCTAACGAAATCTAATTTTTAGAGAATATGAAAATTTTTAACATTTTAGTTGTGGTTTTTGCGATGGTATTATCGTGTAAAGGCCAAAATAATACCAATGCGAACGACAATCCTGCAGCAGAACTTCGTTCTTTCGGGGAGAAAATTGAGGCTGTTGATGCGAAGAATGCAAAAAGTATGCTTGTTGATTATAATAGCATTGCCAAAAACGATACCCTAGAAACAAAATTCGTTGCTAAGGTAAAGGAGGTCTGCAAGTCAAAAGGCTGTTGGATGAAACTGGAATTGGCTGATGGGGAAGAAGCTATGGTTCGTTTTAAGGATTATGGGTTTTTTATGCCTATGGATATTGAGGGTAAGGAAGTTGTGGTCAACGGTTTGGCATTTGTAGAAGCTATGAGTGTAGAGGAACAGAAACATTATGCCGAAGATGGAGGCGCCACGACCGAAGAATTGGCAAAGATTACCGCTCCCAAAAAGACGTATGGTTTTGAGGCCAATGGAGTCTTGCTAAAGGATTAGTTTGGAACGGGAAATTATTATTACCGGCGATGGCTCAAAGACTATTCAGTTAAAAGATTGGGACGAGCAGTATCATTCTAAACACGGTGCTGTTCAAGAAGCGTATCATGTATTTATTAGAAGTGGACTCGATTTGTTTGATAATACTTCTATGGATATTCTTGAGATCGGTTTAGGTACTGGCTTAAACGCATTTATAACCTTTTTAGAAGCCGAAAAAGGAAATTACCCGGTTAACTATTGTGGCGTAGAGGCCTATCCAGTTACTTGGGAAGAAGCAAGTCAGTTAGATTATGTTAACACACTGAAAGTTCCTGAAAAGGCGGACTATTTTAAGCAGTTACATACTGCTTCATGGGAAGTCTCTACTGAAATCTCACCATTTTTTACCCTTGTCAAAAGAAAAATGGACTTTAAGGATATCGAAGACTTGGAAGTGTTTAACCTTATTTATTTTGATGCATTCGGGGCTAGGGTGCAACCAGAGCTGTGGACCGTTTCTATTTTTAAAAAGATGTACGAGGCCTTAAGAAGTAAAGGCTACTTGGTTACATATGCTGCTAAAGGTAGTGTTAGACGGGCTATGCTGGAGGTTGGTTTTACAGTCGAACGGCTTCCGGGGCCTCCGGGAAAAAGAGAAATGCTACGTGCCCGAAAACCCTAGAATATAATCTTAATCTTATTTTTTGACATAGGTGTTTGTATTGGAGTGCATCGATTCCTTGAACAACATTGTTAAATCCAAATTAAAGCTAGCATAGGCTTAGATCAAAACTAATACCTTTGAGATATGAAAGTATTGATTACAGGTGCAACAGGTCTGGTAGGTCAGGAGTTGGTGGCTCAATGTCATGCTAAAGGGTATGATGTTAATTTTCTTACCACTAGTAAAAACAAGCTGGTTTCCGAGGCTCGTTATAAAGGGTATTATTGGAATCCAAAATTAGGGGAGATAGATGGGGATTGCATAAAGGAGGTTTCGGTCATCATAAATTTAGCAGGAGCAAGTATTTCCAAAAGATGGACTACTTCATACAAAAAACAGGTTCTTGATAGTCGAATAGATACCTTAAATACGTTATATCGGATGCTGAGCGAGTTTCCTAATCATCAGGTAACTTCGTTTATTTCTGCATCTGCTATTGGTATTTACCCAAATTCCTTGGATAATTATTACGAAGAAGAGGAAAC
>CBDUKC010000111.1:0-10207 GCA_965367705.1 uncultured Maribacter sp.
CCTATGAAGCGCGTGAAAAAATGACAGCCATAAAACCTGTCACTATATCTCAGGCATCACGTATTAGCGGAGTAACTCCCAGCGACATCAGTGTGCTATTAGTTTTTCTGGGTAGGTAGCATTTGTTCCACGTGGAACAACCCCGATTGGTCTGTAGCGATACGTTTTGCTTATAGTACGTATAGCCTAAATGTTATAATAACCAAGGCGAGTTTTTTCAACTAGATCTTTAGTTCTTGATTCGATAGGTTTAGATGCAAAATCGAACATGCCAGTTAGATTCACTTACTAGCACGTTCTATTGTATATTGTGTTACTAATAAATCAATTTATCCGCATAAACTATTAACGAATGACGACCTATCTTAAAACCAAAGACCATTTCTTCTCAGAAGAAGCATTTGACCTTGTATATGACTCCCGTCTAGATATGTTAGTTACAGAACCAATGCCTGAAAATTTGGCAAACTACTACCATAGCGAATCATATATATCCCATTCCGATCAATCCAAAAATCTAATAGATACTTTATACTTACTTGTCAAAAAATTTAGTCTTAACCGAAAGCTTGCATTGCTGAACTCATTTAAACTAAACAACAAATCCTTACTAGACATCGGTGCAGGAACCGGTGACTTCCTTCTAGCAGCAAAAAAACAGGACTATCTCATCACCGGTGTTGAGCCAAATACTTTTGCACGAGAAAATGCAAGAGCCAAGGGAATACATCTTTCAGGTTCCTTAAAACAACTAAACAACCAACAATATGATGTCATAACGCTTTGGCACGTCTTAGAACACCTTCCCGACTTACAAGAACAACTAAAGCTAATAACAGCTTTACTATCTGAGAACGGAGTGCTTATAATTGCCGTTCCGAACTTCAAGTCTTATGACGCGCAACATTATAAAGAACATTGGGCCGCTTACGACGTGCCAAGACACTTATGGCATTTTTCTAAAACATCTATAACTAAATTATTTAAACCCTATGGTTTAGAGATTCAAAGCATTAAACCTATGTGGTTCGACTCTTTTTATGTCTCCCTCTTATCAGAAAAATATAAGAACAACCGTAACAACTATCTACGCGCCTTCTATCATGGATTGGTATCCAACATAAAAGGTTTATCATCAAAAGAATACTCGTCACACATTTATATTCTTCAAAAGAAGTAATACTTGATTTAAAGCCGCTTTGTGCCGCTTTATCGTTAAATAGGTGTATGTGTGTGCTAATTATTTTATCCTTAGTAAGAGGCCTTATAAATTAGCTTAAAACTATAAATAAAATCAATTATTATTCATTTTTTAATGCGATTTATCTATTTGACTTATTTTCACAGTATTCCACCAACACGCAATTTATATAAAACCATAAAAATCTAAGACAGTGTAAAAACCTTTCTTATTTTTGCGCAACAATAAAATGAAAAAAATGAAAAAAGTTATCCTTGGTTTAGTCTTCATAACACTTATGGCTTGCCAACAAGAAAAAATAGGTTACGTAGATAACGTAAAACTAATGAACGAGTATCAAGAGAAAATAGATGTTGAAGCACGCTTTAAAGTAAAGGCTGATGCTTTATCAAAAAAAAGAGATAGTATATCACAAGCTTTTCAAATTGAAGCCCAAGCTTTTCAATCCAAAGCACAAAGTATGCCTCAACAAAAAGCGCAAGAGGAGTATGCCGCATTTCAACAAAAAGGTCAGTTCATTGGTCAACAACTACAACAGGAAGATCAACAATTACAAGCGAGTGGCCAAGTAGAAATGGACAGTGTAATCAGCAATGTTAAAAAAGAAATTGAGGCTTACGGTAAAGCAAATGGCTACAGCTATATTTTGGGAGGAGGTGAAGGCGGAAGTGTCCTTTACGGTACCGCAAAAAATAATTTAACCGATGACGTTATCAAGATGTTAAACGAGAAATACAAGCAATAATTTATTCCTAATACTAATTAAAAACCGGCAATAATGCCGGTTTTTTTATTCCCTAATTCCTTCTATTTTTTCTATTCCCTTTTCTATACTGAATTGATCTTTAGGTAAAAATCCTTTAACAATCAATACAACACCACATATCACCAAAATAATTCCCACTATTTTTTTTACTAGACGTATACGATTATACGTTAATTTCCGCTTTAACTGCTTCGCTAATAATATTTTAAATAAATCAGTAACAAAATACGAAGCCAACATGGTTCCAAAAAACACTCTGATTCTGGCTGGTTCATTATCCAGACTTGGGCCCACAATAATGATTACCCCTAACCAGAAAACCAGTACTCCAATATTAATAAAGTTCAATAGAAACCCTTTTATTATCAGCTCTAAATAATCTCCTTTAGTAACCTTTATAGGTCCCTCTAGTCCCGTTTTTACCCCCTGCTTAAAAAACGTAGTAATGCCGTATACAAATAGAATTACGCCACCAAAAACGTATAATCCCGGTTGGTTACTTAAATTTTCTAGTAACTGATAACTACTAAAATACGCAGCTACAATAAATAAGATGTCGGCAACAATAACTCCAATATTGAAACTTAAAGCAGCCCTAAATCCTTTTAATGCACTCGTTTCTAACAGTACAAAAAAAACAGGCCCAATCATAAAGCTTAATAAAAAACCTAACGGAATTGCTGCCTGTACATCTTCCAACATAAGAAACTACATTCTTTTTATATTACCACCAAACACCGTTTTCTCATCCACTTTGGACGGTTTACCATACAGTAGTACTTCCCCACCTGCTTTTACGCTCACTTTTACATATTCACTTGCAAATACCTCTGCCTTGCTACCAGCATTAACGTTAATTGTAGAAAACTTCGTCTTTAACTCCTTTCCTTCATAAACACCGCCCGTATTTATCTGTACATCCTGCAGCTGTGCTGTTCCACTGGCTTCTATAATGCCTCCCGACACAGCTTTTATCAAGAGTTGTTCAACTGTGGCTTCAATAATAATTTCACCACCTTCCTGGGCTTTCAATTCTAATATGTCTTGCTTTATCAAATCTTGACTGGTTATCCTTGCATCTTCATTTACATCGATTACTACTACTTTACTCTTATAATAAATAGTGACAAAGGTTCTATACCCACTAAAAATTTTACCAATCTGCATTCGAATTTTAAGTACACCATCATTATTAACTATAGCAACCTTGCCTGTATTTTCTCCTGTAATAACAGCTTTATTCTCGGTAGCCTTAATCAACTTAATTGCTAAACCATCAAATCCTTTTACTTCCTTAAAATCATCCAAACGTACTGTTACCTCACTATCCTGTGAAACAGCAATTTGAAATCCAAAAAGGAAACACAGAATTAAAAAATATCTCATTTTATTTGTTTTCCAAAGATGTCACCCAGTTACAATCTCATAAATGTAGCGACCTCTATTTCTATTACAATAAGTGTTTAGTTCAAATTTCGTTCCAAAACAAATTATTCATTTTTACCTATTAAGGCAAAATCTAAGTGTCTTTTAATTAAATCTGTATTCTTAACCATAACAATTACCTCATCTCCAAGTTGATAGGTCTTTTTCGTGCGTTCTCCAATAATAGCATATTCTTTCTCATCAAATATATAATAATCTCCTTTGATGTCACTAATACGAACCATACCCTCGCATTTATTCTCTATAATCTCCACATACACACCCCATTCGGTAACTCCACTAATCACACCTACGAATTCTTTATCTTCATGATTTTGCATGAATTTAATCTGCATATATTTAATAGAGTCTCGTTCTGCACTAGAGGCTAAATATTCCATATCGGAAGAATGTTTACATTTTTGCTCATAAACCTCTTCTTTGACACTTTTACCACCATCTAAATAGTGCTGTAACAAACGGTGCACCATAACATCTGGATACCTACGTATTGGTGAAGTAAAATGACTATAATAATCAAAGGCTAAACCATAATGACCAATATTATTAACAGTATAGACTGCTTTACTCATACTTCTAATAGCCAAGGTATCAACTAAATTTTGTTCTTTTTTACCCTTTACATCCTCTAATAGTTTATTTAAGGAAGCACTAATAGATTTTTTATCTTTGAAATCTAACTTATGCCCAAAACGGGATACTATTCCATTTAACGCTATTAATTTATCCTCGTTTGGGTCATCATGAATACGGTAAATAAATGTCTTTTTTTGTTTTCCAATGAACTCAGCAACTTTTCTGTTCGCTAACAACATAAACTCTTCTATCAGTTTATTAGCATCCTTTCCTTCCTTAAAATAGACACTAACCGGTTCATTGTTTTCATTTAAATTAAAACGAACCTCAACTTTATCAAAAGATAACGCACCTTGATTCATACGTCTTCCACGCATGATTTTGGCTAACCTATCCATAATCAGTGTAGCTTCTACCACATTGTCGGCAACCTTATACCCATTACCTCTAATACTTATATCCGTAGGAATAGCACCACTACTTGTTTCAATAATATGCTGTGCTTCTTCATAAGCAAAACGTTCATTCGAATTTATAACAGTTCTCCCATACCATTGATTCACAATCTTAGATGTATCATCCAATTCAAAAATTGCTGAAAACGTATATTTTTCCTCATTAGGTCTTAAAGAACAAGCGTTATTGGATAACACTTCCGGTAGCATTGGAACCACACGATCTACTAAATAAACCGAAGTTGCTCTTTCATAAGCCTCATCATCTAAGACAGTATCTTCCTTAAGATAGTGGGAAACATCTGCTATATGAATTCCAATTTCATAATTACCGTTTGGTAATATTTGAAATGAAAGGGCATCATCAAAATCTTTCGCATCCTTAGGATCAATAGTAAAGGTCAATACGTCTCGCATATCCCTTCTCTTTTTAATTTCCTCCTCCTTAATACTTGTATCTAATTCATCTGCAAACCGTTCTACTTCAACAGGAAACTCATAAGGGAGACCATACTCTGCTAATATGGAATGTATTTCAGTATTATGTTCTCCAGGTTTACCTAAAACCTCTGTTATTTTACCGAACGGAGACCCTACGTCATCTGGCCAATCCGTGATTTCAACAATAACTTTATCTCCATTCTGCGCACCTGCCAACTTATCGTTTGAAACAAAAATATCAGTATACATCCTAAAATCTGTTGGTCTTACAAAAGCAAAGGTCTTTTGCATATCAACAATACCTACAAAGGTTGTTTTATTTCGTTCTAGAATTTTATGGACCTCACCTTCTAACTTCTTTCCTTTTTTTCTATCGTATATGAAGACTTCTACAATATCCTTATGAAAAGCCTTATTAATTTTGTTATTTGGAACAAACACATCATCGTCCATACCTTCAATGACAATATAAGCATTCCCTCTACCTGTTATATCTACTTTACCTTCATGATACGTTCTGACATCATCAATCATTTGGTAGTTTCCTCTATCTACTTCCTTAATCCGCTTTTTCTCTTTTAATTGTACCAATCTTTTTATAAGTGTATTCCTATCTTGTGTTTCTGTAACACCTATTTTTGCAGCAATTTGTTTATAATTAAAGGTTTTATTAGGTTCTTTTTCTAAAACCGTAAAAATACCTTTGGTAATTTCGTTTGTTTTATGGTTTCTAGCCTTCTTATTTCTATTCGACATTAACATTTTTATTTGTTGGAAAATTACGAATTATATTCCACTACTATCAGTGTGCTATTTTAAGCTTAGCTCATTATTTTAAAGCTTATTAACAGTAATATCATATAATTCTATTTTTTTTAAATTTTAAATAAATTATTGATGGGTATTATAGTCTGTTGATAGCAGCTATAACTAAATTGGTTTTTGCTTGATTTTGTGAGATACTATTACTTGTTCACAAACTATAAATCGTAAAATAGATTGATTATCAGAAATTTAATAAGGTTATTAGTAGTAGTTAATAACCTATTTGAACATAAAAATATTAATAAGTTTATATGAATATTATGTTCACTAGTTAAGTAGTTTTCTTTAAAAGTGCCTAATTAGTTCTTAAAGCTTTTTTCGTTTTTAACAAGAAAACAATGTAAGCAGAATACAAACTAAAGTAACAAATATTAAATTCTTTAGTTATCAACACTTATACACATACTTAACCCTTGGTATGGGATACTAATTAACAATGATTAATTTTTTTAAAGGATATATTGTTGTGAAGTGCTCATTACTTGTTGTGAACTGTTTGATATCGTACATTTGTTAGCTGAACTCCCCATCTTAATTAACTAATACCTTATAACATGAAGATAGCTATAGGTAATGACCATGCAGGTACGGAATACAAATTAGCGATTATAGGTTTACTTAAATCTATGGATACTGAAATAACAAATTATGGAACTGATGGATCTGACAGTGTTGATTATCCAGATTTTATACATCCTGTAGCAAAAGATGTAGAAGATGGTTCCGTAGATTTTGGTATTATAATATGTGGAAGTGGTAATGGTGCTTCTATGACAGCGAACAAATATCAAAAAGTACGTTCTGCTTTGTGCTGGACTAAGGAAATAGTAGAATTGGCCCGTTCTCATAACGATGCTAATATTTTGAGTCTACCAGCTCGTTTTATTTCCTTACCACAGGCCTTAGAAATGGTAAAGACTTTTTTAAGCACTGAATTTGAAGGTGGACGACATGAAAGACGTATAGAAAAAATGCCTTGTTAATAGCTCTTTTAGTCTTAGGACACCTTTTTCTTACTAAAAAAATACTCACTCCAAATAGGCTGTTAGTACTTGCTATGTTTATAGAACAACCCAATTCCTTTTCCTTAACTACTACAGTTTAAGTGGAACTATGGTTATGTTACAATCCACTATTTCTAGAACATTATAATTAGTGGAGCTAAAGGTGATTTTGCTTAGTATGGCAACTGCCGATGGGATAAAAAGTTAAGTGTTGTATGCTGCGTAATGTACAAAAGACATTTACACGTACCATTATTACCTGTTAAAATACATTAGATGTAAATTACTTTTTCGTATTCCTAATGCTTTAGTTAACTGTATTTATTAAAAGAGGAATCGAGTTGCAGTATAAACTTTCTATTTTTATAAAAAAAAGATGGGACACTCACATTCTGGTCACAACCACGGACATTCATATCCAGATTTAATGGGTAGAAACCTAGTTATTTCTATTATATTAAATATTGTGATTACTGTAGCACAAGTAATTGGCGGTTTGGCATCCGGTAGTCTTTCCCTATTATCCGATGCGCTTCATAATTTTAGCGATGTGCTTTCACTAATAATCAGTTATATAGCGATTGTACTTTCGAAAAAGAAAGCATCGACCAATAAAACATTTGGTTATAAACGGGTAGAAATTATAGCAGCATTTGTAAATTCAGCTGCTCTAATTGTCGTAGCAATAATATTAATAAAAGAGGCTGTGGAACGGTTTATAAATCCACAGGAAATAGAATCCACTCTTGTTATTTGGCTTTCCCTAATTGCAATTGCAGGGAATGGTTTTAGTGTATTATTATTAAAAAAGGATGCCAATACCAACATGAACATGAAGGCTGCTTATATACATTTATTAACAGACATGTTAGCATCTGTTGCTGTATTTATTGGGGGTCTACTAATGCTTTATTTTAAGTGGTATTGGGTAGATCCAGCATTAACACTGGCTATTGCTATTTATTTAATTTACATGGGATATGATTTATTAAAGGATTCCACAAGGGTGTTGATGTTGTTTACACCAAATAGTATTCAAGTACAGCATATTGAGCAAACCATAAAACAGATTGAACCAATTAAAAACGTACATCACGTACATATTTGGCAATTGAATGAAGACGAGGTACATTTAGAGGCGCATATAGATTTTAAGGAGGATATACTTTTATCTCGTTTTGATGTTATTTTAGAAAAAATAGAAGAAGAATTGTTCCATAACCATGGTATAAATCACGTAAACATTCAACCAGAATTCGGAAAATGTGATGACAAACAACTAATTGTACAGGATTAATGATTGATATAAGCGTTAAATATTTTGATGAACTCGATACAACAGAACTTTATAATATATTACAGTTACGTTCAGAGATTTTTGTAGTGGAGCAAGATTGTGTATACCAAGATTTAGATGGGAAAGACCAACATGCATTACATGTAATTGGCACTAAAAACAACAAAGTAGTTGCCTATACCCGTATTTTTAAATCAGGGGACTATTTTAATGTTGCTAGCATTGGAAGAGTTGTTGTGGCTAAAGAAGAAAGGCGGTATGGTTATGGAAAAGTAATTATGGAAGCATCCATTGAGGCAGTAAAGAAAAAATTAGGAGAAACAAGTATTAAAATTTCTGCCCAAACCTATCTTAAAGGTTTTTATAATAGCTTAGGTTTTAAGGAAGTGGGAGATGGCTATTTAGAAGATGGCATACCACATATAGCTATGGTTCTCAAATAGATTTAACTATGCTTGTTCAGATACTTCGTGAGACGTTTTACCAGCAAAAGACATAAGCTAAAGGGGTTGACACCTTTATTACTTATTGATTTATGGTTAAAACTGTGCTTAAATTTTAATGGGAGTTTTATTACTGAGATTGATATCTTCCAGCATCATATCCGTAAATTTATAATGCCCTCTGGTAGTAATAATTCGAAAGCGATTAGACCGCATTCTACTTAAGGTATCCAAAAATAACCATTTTGATTTGAGCAAACTTGGCTTTTCTGATTTCAAGCTGATTTCAAAAAAATATTTTCTACCGTTTTTCATTGCTACGATATCCGGTGTTATTTTTGAATCTGCACCTTTTCGAATAAAGGATTTTGGAGTTTCATAACCCTCCATATCCGCTTTAATATTTTCAAAACCAGTGGCTTCCAAATGATGAATAGATTTTTCTAAAAATGCTATATTTTCTGTTTTGTCTACTTGTACCATAGCTAATAATATAGTAAAAAAAACGACATAAGCAAATTTTAGTGCTGATTTACAATAACTTAACTTTTTAAAACCTACAAAACTTTATATTTATTGATGCTTTTTACGGTATAATCTACTTCTTAAATCAGTTGGGGGATTCAATACTAAAAGGCCATCTGTAGTGCTACAAGACATTAGTGTAAACGCCATGGTCGGTTTTAGGGAATTCTGATCTCATTACATAATCTGGAATATTCGACCAAACGCTATAAAACAACTATAGCCAGTACAAATACGGCATGGAAATTATTAAAAATGTGGGGTAACAGACCGTGCGGTTTAAAAGGACATTTAAACCAAACGTTTTCCGAGGCCTTTTTCTAACAAGAAATCTAACCGAAGCACCAGATTAACCGGTTGTTCTGCCTTATTATTTGAGGAGATATAAAGGTAGCCCTCCGTTCTTTGGTTCAACTCCTTTAGTTTAAGCTTTCCGTGTTGGGTTTCATGTGTTTCAACAACTTTTTTCAAAAGCAATTCAGTAACCCCGTTGTCTTTTAGATAGTCGAGTAATTTCTTCCGATTTACTAGTGTAACTTTACAACTAGTAAAGATGTTTGGCGCATCAGAATATATTCCAGTTATTAATGAGTAAAATTCTGTTTTTTTTGATGGATCATAGAACCATCCTTGCTTTAATACACCTTCTTTTTTATAGGATAATTCAAAAGTAAAGGTGGGCAAGTCTTCGTTGATGTAATCTAGTTGTGCCTTTTCGTCTACAGTATAGCTTACACCTGTTTCTTTATGGGTAACAACAAGGTCCACTCCCTTAAACTGCTCTTGTTTCTCCTGTATTCGTTCAAAATTATATTTTTTCAGGTGCTTTGTGTAGTATGCGTCTAAAAGCACCGTAAGCTGTTGCTCCTTTTTTAAATCAACATTAAAAGTGCTTTTTAAAACCAAGGCATCAGGAGTTAATAGTTTTAAATAGTGATTTTCCAATTTGCGCTACGACACCAACAACCAAGGCATTCCCCATAAAAAATGCGCGTTTAGCAGCGCTGACACCTTCTAATTGCGTGTGATTATCTGGAAACATATTGAGGCGCTCCAATTCTACTGGTGTCAAGCGCCTCAACCGTTTGTTGTATTGTACCACATGTTTAAAACGCGAAGGTGATTTCCCTCCTTCTCCCGTTATTATAGTTCTAGAGGCATTATCTAAGGCGTCTGGAAAAACCATACCTCCCTCGCTATACTTATATTGGAAGCCGCTCTTCGCCGT
>CBDUKC010000112.1:0-10168 GCA_965367705.1 uncultured Maribacter sp.
TACAAAACTGGATACTTCCTTGTCAACGCCAATATGTTCTTCTACCCGTTCCATGGTTACCGGTAAGGTAGCTGCACTCGAACTTGTTGAAAAGGCGAGCAGCTGTGCGGGACTCAGCTGCTTTAGGAACCAAAAAGGATTCTTTTTTGCAAAAACCGATACTAGTATACAGTAGAATACAATCATTAAAAATAAGCCCAAAACCACTACTCCTGCATATTTCAGCAGCGCTAACAAAATTTCTGGATCGCTGGATGACACTACTACATTCGCTAATAAGGCAAATACGGCATAAGGTGCGGATAGCATGATCAAATCAACCATTTTCAAGACTACGTCATTTAGGGAATCAAAGAAGTCTTTTAGGGGTTTAGCACTTTTTTCACCTATTAACAACATAGAGATACCTATAAAAATGGTAAAGAAAATAACCTGTAACATGAGTTGATTATTTCCCAAAGCCGCAACGGCATTATCGGGCACCATATCTTCTAAAAATTTTAAGGGGCCACTTTCTTTTTGTCTTGAAGCTTCTTCAAGTTTGGCCGTAACTCCTTCATCAGATGCATAAGTGGAGGTAAGTTTCTCAATCGTTTCTTCAGAAATACCATTTCCGGGGGCTATCACATTTACTAATACCAGACCTAGAATAATGGCGAAGGTCGTCGTCCCTATATAAATACCCATAGTTCGTAATCCTATGTTTCTAAACTTGGAAATATCCTTTAAATCGGATATCCCCTTTATCAAAGATGCTAAAATCAATGGAACCGCAATGAGTTTAAGCAGTTTGATAAAAATGGTACCTAAGGGAGCTATCCAATTAATAACAAATTCTTTTCCCCAATCCAAATAGGTCATACCGAAACCAAAAACCAGTCCCAGCACCATCCCTATCATTATCTGCCAATGCAATTCAAGCTTCTTCATAAATGAAAGTTAGTTTAGGGAGACAAGATACTATTTTGAATGGAAGGATGAAAGATATGTTTATAAAGCGTGTTTTTTTAAGAGGTAGGTTGTTCCTCTTTCTTAGGAGCTATTTGTTTGGAGCAATGTAAACGCGTTTAACACACCGCCTTTTAAATTACGATTACAAATCTTAGCTCGAACTAGAATAAATATCTCAACTCCTAGTTGCTCCCAGCCATTCTGCATTTATTAACTTTTAACCGGACTAGAACTACTTTTTAATGGTCCTGTTCAGTAGCATATAATCAGCTAGCACCAGCGCTGTCATAGCTTCCACGATAGGAACAGCGCGGGGTACAACACAGGGGTCATGTCTGCCTTTACCTTGGGCCTGTACCTTGTTTCCTTCTTTATCTATAGTTTCGTAGCCTTGTATTACCGTAGCAACTGGCTTAAAAGCAACATTAAAATAAATATCCATACCATTACTGATTCCACCTTGTATCCCACCACTATGATTGGTTTTTGTAGAACCATCAGAATTAAATTGGTCATTGTGCGTACTGCCCTTCATTTTTACACCTGCGAAACCGCTACCGTACTCAAATCCTTTAACCGCGTTTATAGATAACATAGCCTTACCTAATTCGGCATGGAGCTTGTCAAACACAGGCTCTCCTAAGCCTACGGGCACGTTTTTTGCCACACATGTGATAACTCCGCCTATCGTATCCCCTTCTTTTTTGATGGCTTTAATATACGCTTCCATTTTGGCTGCCATTTTTGTATCCGGACAACGAACAGGGTTGGTTTCGGTGAGCGACAAATCGAGCTTTCGGTAATCCTTCTCTAGTCGCATATCGCCTACTTGCGTAACAAAAGCATTGATTTCAATTCCACTTAAAAACTGTTTTGCGATAGCGCCCGCCACTACTCTACTAGCAGTTTCTCGAGCTGAGCTACGCCCTCCTCCTCTATAGTCCCTAAACCCATACTTCTGGTCATACACATAATCTGCATGTGAAGGACGATAGGAGTCCTTAATATGTCCGTAATCCTTGGATTTTTGATTGGTGTTATGAATGGCGAAACCAATTGGGGTTCCTGTAGTTTTTCCTTCAAAAATACCAGAGAAAAATGCTACTTCGTCTGCTTCTTTCCGTTGGGTTACAATCGCGGACTGTCCCGGTTTACGCCGATCCAAATCTTGTTGTATGGCCTCCAAATTCAAAGTTATGCCAGAAGGGCATCCATCTATTACTCCGCCAATAGCTTGGCCATGCGATTCTCCAAACGTGCTTACTCTAAATAGGTTTCCAAAGGTATTTCCTGCCATGTGTTGAACTGTATAGGCTACAAAGGTAATTTTTAAATGGTTTAAAGAAAAATTTACAACTGGCTTAAAGTTAAATTAACCTTGGTGACGGTTCGTAATGATTATTTAACCTTTTGCTCATTGTTTGATATTGAAGGATTTAATAGACAAATATACCAGTAGGACTATTTTTGTATTAAAATTGTCCAATTGAGGAAAAGAAAATTAGACATATGCGTCATTTCAGATGCCCATCTTGGGACATATGGTTGTTATGCTGATGAGCTTCTTGCTTATTTGTCTAGCATTGAGCCTAGTATTCTTATTCTAAATGGCGATATGATAGATGTGTGGAATTTTCAAACACCCTATTTCCCATCCTCTCATTTGAATGTCGTGGAAAAAATACTTTCCATGGCATCGAACGGCACCAAGGTATATTATATCAAAGGAAACCATGATCATATGACGCTTGGCACTACTGCCAAGGATTTAGGTGCTATTACCTTTTGTAAAAAGCTTGTTTTAAATCTTAACGGTAAAAAAACCTGGTTTTTTCATGGGGATATTTTTGATGTTCCTTTTTTAAGTGTAAAGTGGTTTTCGAAATTGGGTGACATTGGCTTTGCCATTCTTTTAGGTGTGAACACAACGGTTAATTCGTATTTGCAATGGCGTAAAAAGGAGAAATTTTCATTTTCTAAAAAAATAAAGGAAAGCGGTCCCAATTCAGAAGAATACATTTCCGATTTTGAAAACAAAGTGGTAGACTTGGCACGGGACAATAACTTTGATTGTGTGGTTTGCGGTCATGTACACTACCCTAAGAAGCAACTGATAGAAAGCGTTAAAGGAAATGTACTTTATTTAAATTCAGGTGATTGGGTGACACATATGACCGCACTCGAATATTCTTTTAAACGTTGGAAACTCTATCGTTATCAAAACGATAAGCTTAGTCCGTTTTTTGTAGATGCAACCCTTAAAGCTACGAGTTTGAATGATTTAATGACGTCCATGGCTATTAAAGAGCGCTGATGTTGCTAGCTGCTACAGCAATGCTTCCTTTAAAATACTGACAGGGTGTTGGGCAGTTCTTTTGGTCCCATCAAAAATTTGATGTCTACAGCTTGTCCCGTTTGCAGCTATAATAGTATCTGGACCAGATTTTAGAACCGATGGAAATAATTTAAGACCTCCAATTTTCATACTTATTTCGTAGTGTTCTTTCTCATACCCAAATGAACCTGCCATACCACAGCAGCCAGAAGATATAATAGTGGCCTTATAATTTTTAGGAAGGTTTAGGCAATCAAAAGTTACTTTTTGGTTGCTTAATGCCTTTTGATGGCAGTGGTTATGAATCTTAATATCTTTTGATTCCTCAGTAAATAATGATGTATCTAAATGGCCCATCGCTATTTCCTTTGCTAAAAACTCCTCTATGAGGAAGGAATGATCCGATATGCTTTGTGCCGTTGTGTTATTTTTCGTAAGTCGTTTGTATTCATCCCTAAAAGATAAAATAGCAGAAGGCTCTAGTCCTAAAATTGGTAAGCCCCTATTAGCGAACTCTATCAAATCCTCACTATTTCTTTCGGCTAATGCCTTGGCCTGCTTTAAAAATCCTTTCGAAAGATAAGTTCTACCGCTTTCTGCGTAATACAGCTCTACGTCATACCCCAACCTGGTCAATAACGCTATTGCGTCCTTACCTACTGTTATATCTAGGTATCTAGTGAACTCGTCTATATAGAGAACAACTTTTGTTTTAGATATAATTGTTTGACTCTTATAACGTTGTAGTTCTTTATCAAAATTAAAACTATAAACCTTTGGAAGACTTCTTTCGTTGGCAACCCCACTAGTTTTCTTTACGATAGTACTCAAAAATTTAGAATCGTAAATTGCATTGGTAAGTCCTGATATTTTACTTCCCAATCTATTCAGCTTTGTATTGTGTGCAAAAAGCTTTCCCCTTAAAGGATATCCGTTCTGTTCTTGGTACTGATAAAGAAACTCTGCTTTTAGCGTTGCGATATCTACATTACTAGGACATTCGCTAGCACAGGCCTTGCAGCTTAGGCAAAGGTCGAACACCTCTTTTAGTTCATCGCTATCAAAACCATTACTTTTTTTAGGATTCGACAAAAATTCCCGTAGTGCATTAGCCCTGCCCCTAGTGGTGTCTTTTTCGTTTTTTGTAGCATGATAGCTAGGACACATGCCGCCAGGCATGTGATGTGTTTTTCTACAGTCCCCACTACCATTACATTTTTCCGCAGCCTTTAGAATTCCTTCGCTATCGGAAAAATCCATAATTGTTTCTATTTCTGGCTCTTTTCTGTCAATGCTATACCTAAAGGATTCATCCATAGGGTAGGCATCTACTATTTTCCCTGGATTGAAAATATTCTTAGGGTCAAAATAGGATTTGATTCGCCGTAAAAGCGCATAGTTCTTATCACCGATCATAAGGGGAATAAACTCTGCACGCACAATACCATCGCCGTGTTCTCCGCTAAAAGAACCTCTATATTTCTTCGTTAATACGGCTACATCCGTAGTAATCTTCCTAAAAAGAACAACATCAGCAGACTTTTTAAGGTTTAAAATAGGTCTTAAATGTAGTTCGCCAGCACCGGCGTGTGCGTAGTAGACTGCTTTTTGGTCGTAGCCTTTCATTATCAGCGTAAACTCAGCGATAAAATCTTTCAAATCCTCCAAGGCAACCGCAGTATCCTCAATACAGGCTACCGCTTTCATATCACCTACGATATTTCCTAATAATCCCAATCCAGCTTTTCTTAGTTCAATAGCTTTCGCTATATCGTCTCCAAAAAGTACGGGCTGTGCATAGCTAAGTCCAGAATTCTTGATGGTTTTGATAACTTCTGAAATCGTTTTGTTTAATTCTCCTTCGGTATGTGCGCTTACCTGCAACATAAGAAGTGCTTCCGGGTCGCCATCTACAAAAAAGCGATTCGCCATCTGCGCTCTGTTGTTTTTCGTACAATCCAAAATCACCTTATCCATCATCTCACATAACTGCAAAGGATGCTGCATGACGGGAACTACATCCAAAAGGCAATCTTCCAAGCTGGTATAGTGCGTGACGATCATGGCGGAAAGTGGTGGTGGCAAATCATCCAACTGCAGCGTAATCGCTGTGGTAAAAGCTAGGGTTCCTTCGCTACCACACAACAATTTTGCAAGGTTAATAGCTTTGTCGCCACCAAACGGAATCGATTTTAATAACTCGTCTACCGCATAGCCTGTATTTCTACGATGGATTTCAGGTTTAGGAAATTCTAACTTTATTTCATTCGCTATATCATTATTAGATAGTTCATTATGAATGTTCTTATAAATTGATGATTCAACTGAATCTCCCGTTAGTTTTCTTGAATAATCCGAACCAGTAATTGATCCAAAGGTTGCCAAGCTACCATCGGATAGAATGGTATCCAATGAGACCACCTTATCTCGGGTAACCCCATATTGTATAGAAGTAGTACCCGAGGAATTATTACCGACCATGCCGCCCATCATACACCTATTGGATGTGGAAGTATTAGGACCGAAAAACAAACCAAAAGGTTGTAAGAATTGGTTAAGTTCATCGCGGATTACACCAGGTTGCACGGTTACTAGCTTTTTTTCCTTGTTTAAATCTAGAATTTTTGTAAAATGTTTTGAAACGTCCACGACAATGCCATCTCCTACGCATTGGCCTGCTAACGAAGTACCTGCTGTTCGCGGAATTAAACCTATCTTATGGGTATCAGCGAACACAACAAGTTTCTGAATATCATTAATTGTCTTTGGAAAGGCTACTGCCAATGGCATCTTACGATATACTGAAGCATCTGTTGCGTATAACGTTTTCGATAGTGAGTCTACATGCAGTGTTCCTTCGAGCTCCTTTGATAAAGAGGATAATATACTTTTATTCAATCTGGCACAATTTTGGTTACTAAATTAAGTTTTATTGTTTGAGCTATCAATGAGATTGTCTCATTTTTTATTCATTAATTAAAATCAGAACATATGAAAATGTTAAAATCGTTTGCCTTTATTTTTTTATTGATGGGGGTTTCCCTGAATGCTCAGAGTATTTCAAATCATGCGTTGGGTTTAAGGTTAGGTGATAGTGATGGCTTCGGTGCCGAAATTTCTTATCAAAAATCCATTACGAGTTCCAATAGAATCGAAGTTGATTTGGGCTGGAGGGACAGTAGAAACTATAGCGCTTTTAAATTGGCTGGGCTATACCAATGGGTGCGACCTATCGAGGGTGGTTTTAATTGGTATTATGGTGTTGGTGGTGGATTAGGAAACGTTGATTTTGCTGCTATTCCAAATAACAATGATGGTGGAGGTTTGTTTATTTTTGGAGCCGGTAATATCGGTATCGAGTATGATTTCGATATACCACTGCTACTGTCGCTAGACTTTAGACCAGAGCTTGGCTTAGTTGGTTACGATGGATTCTCGGATAGTTTTGATTTTGATATCGGACTTGGTATTCGTTACCAATTTTAACGAAACCAAAATATTAATTTAAAAAGCTATCAGGGATAAACTGGTAGCTTTTTTTTATGCTTTTATATAAGTACATTTGGCGCTTAAATTAATAATTTTATGAAAAATAGTTTACTGCTTTTAATGGTACTTCTTATGATTTTCGGTTGTAATCAAAGTCCAGACGGGTATACGATTAATGGAGAACTACGAGGCGATGTTGAGGAAGGTACTCAGGTATTTCTTAAAAAAACAGGAGAAAATGGTCAGCCTGTAGAATTGGATACGACCACACTGGTCAACGGAAAGTTTCAATTCACGGGGAGTAGTGACTTACCAGACCTTCACTACATTTTTGTAGATAAATTGCCAGGTTATACGGCTATTATCTTGGAAAACGGTACCATCAATTTTAATGCACAGAAAGATAGCCTAGGTTTCCCAAAAGTAGATGGAACCATCCAAAATGATATTTTCTTTAGTTATTTGGATAAATCAAAGGAGCTTTCGCAGCAGGCTAGATCTATACAAGCCGATATGCAAAAAGCTAGCGGTGTTCCTAACGGAGAAGCAACTGTTGCTGCCTTGAATGACGAAATGCTAGAATTGCAAGATGAGTACAAAACCTTTGAAATCGATTTCATCAAAAACAATCCAAATGCCTTAATCTCGGCATTACTGTTAGAGCGCACCATATCTATGAATACGCTGCAAGTGGACGAAATCCAGGCAATGGTCGATGCGCTATCCCAAGAGATAAAAGATTCAAATGCAGGAAAAAAGGTGATTGAACTTTTAGAAAAAAAGAGAAAAGCGGAAGAAGCGGGTAAAAACACGGCAGTTGGCGCAAAGGCTCCCGAGTTTTCCGGTCCTAATCCTGATGGGAAAATAATCGCATTATCCGATGTTATGGGTAAAGTTACGTTAATTGATTTCTGGGCAGGCTGGTGCAGACCTTGTAGGGCAGAGAACCCTAATATTGTTGCTGTGTATGAAAAGTATCACGAAAAAGGGCTTAATGTGGTTGGTGTATCCTTAGACCGAACAGCTGACGCATGGAAAAAGGCTATTGCAGATGATGGATTGGTATGGAATCACATATCCAACATTGCCTACTTTGATGATGAAATTGCGAAAATGTATAACGTACAGGCTATTCCTGCCGCTTTTTTATTAGATGAAAATGGAGTAATCGTAGCTAAAAACCTTAGGGGGCCACAACTTGAAGAAAAAGTTGCTGAGCTTTTGGATTAAGCGCTAGCTATTAAAATTATAGTCCCCAATAACGAATCGTTATCGGGGACTTTTTTATAGGACTAGTTCGGGTTTAGAATTTATTCTTTATATCGCTAAAGTTACCTTCTACTGTTGTATTTCCGTTTCTATTTACATCACCAAAAATATTTACAACGGAATTCTCTCCTATGAATTCAATAGTAGCACCCTCGTTTAGCGTAAGATCACCGTAGATGGTTAAATTACCTTCAACACGCAAGGTGGCTCCTTCGTTTATAGTTATGGTCTTTCGTTTATTATTTCTACCAACAACAAACGTACCGTTCATTTCAAAAATTGCATCGGCATTTAAATTTACATCATTTCTAACGGTCCAGGAACCACATAACAACAAAGAACCTGATACATTAAAATTGTTGAATCTCTTAGCACCTCTATAGGACAAGGTTTGATTGTCGTTCACATTTAAATTAGAACTGCCATTATATGCTGACAAATCTGCACAACGACTGGCAAGACTCTCATCCGGTCTATTCAGTTTAATAATCTGCAAACCTTCTTTTCCTGAGGCTGCAAAGATATAATCGTCTTTTGATGCTACGTAATTGATTGAGCCTTCCAATTGGATAATCCCAACAAGATCGGTACTATTTTGTTGTTCTTCCGATAGGCAAAGTCCTGCTCCCCCATTGGCCATTAGCAGAATTTCTTCATTCGTTGCTACGGCATTTGTAACGACATCCGATCCATCTACGTTTGCGGGATCTAATAGGATAGGAATATACGCTATAAAAGAACCTGTATTAGCGTTATACATTCCTGCACCTTTAGAGCCTTCGGCTACTACAATATTCTCTCCAGAAAAATCCAAAGTTCTCTTTGTATTATCACCAAAATCGGACTCTATGGCAATATCCCGAATAAGGTTTAAGTCGGCATCTAAAATACTTACGCCCTGACTTGCGTCTAGTACTGCTATTCTATTATCCTTTACGGCAACAGAACGTAAATCCATAAACGGTACTTGGTTTTTAGCGCTTAAGTCCGCTTTGTTATAAATTGAAACAAAGCCATCACGCCCGCTGGTCACAAGCACTTCGCTAGAGGTAACTGCTATATCCGTAGCATTATAGCCTTCTTGAAATCCATAAAGTACACCTGCATCTAAATTTATTCTTCCATTGGAAGATTGAAGTTTAGCCACAAACGAGTTAGAGGTAGCTTTCACAGACTTCTCAGCATCCACACCACCTGCTATATAGATATAGCCATCATCGTATTTAATTGAGTTTATATCCGCATTTACATAGTATAGTCTAGCGGTAACTCTTGGATTATTTGGGTCACTAACGTTTATAACATCTATGCCTCCAACATAACCAGCATCTGCCGTGTTATAGGATACATAGGCGTAGTTTCCTGAAACATCTACATGTGAAGCCGTTAAATTATTGCCTCCGTTGAAACTGGGGACATCAATTTGTGCTACCAAAGTAAGCGGATAGTCGCCAGCAACATCATTTTTAGCGGATAAATAAGACTTACCGGCTAAATTTTCCTGATCATAAATATCTAGAACACCAGCTTTGTCAAAAAGCACACTGCTTTCTAATAGTATTTGATCTGTCTCCATTCTAATATCGCCCTCTCTAGAATCTTCAAAAACGGTAGTCTCATCGCTACATGAAGTAAATGCAAAAGCGACTAAAACTATACTTAGGGGTAACTTTTTCATAATGTAATAAAAGATTTAGTTTTAAGTTCCATATGAACGCTACCGAATCTTCCTACATATATATTCGAATGCCTTTTCGATGAAATACATCAAACAAAAACAATCTTTACACAATAAATAAGTATTTTCCTACAAATTTATATTTTACCTGCTCTGGCCAGCACAAAGAGAAGAACAATGGGTAAGGCTAGTATTATCATCATAAAGGTATCCGTAACCAGTAGAGAGGGCATAAAAATAAGCGTACTCAAATAACCGCCTACGGCACCACCAAAATGGGCAGTATGTCCAATATTTCCTAATCTACTTTTCATACCATAAATAGAATATAAGAGGTAGCCAATACCTAATACATATGCAGGTAGCGGAATTGGGATGAACATAATACCTAATTGCATTTCCGGTTCCAATAAAATTGCGGCATAAAGAATACCCGTTACTGCTCC
>CBDUKC010000113.1:0-10145 GCA_965367705.1 uncultured Maribacter sp.
TTAAAGAATTTACGGACCATTCGGTTTATGAATCGAATGAGGTATGTTCCTACAACCAATAAAAGTATGGCCATGACAAGGTTCGGAAGTGCCTCCCAGAACCATTTGATGAAATTATCTATATGTGCTTGGTAATCTGTAAATGTTTCCATGATTTTTCTAATTAGTTATGATTGAAATAAGCTATGCAAATGTATGATTACAGACAAGAAATGTAGTTTAAACAAATGTTAATCCTTTCTTTGATTTATTAATAGTGCTAAAACTTCTTCTATTTGCGTCAATGGTAGGTTGCAGGCACCGTTCGTACAAACAAAAATTTGGGTCGTATTTACCTTGAATCTATTTTTTAATAGCGAAAGATTTCCTTCCTTTTCTGCACCACAGACAATACTTTGAGGAACATAAGTAGCGCATATAGCTTGTCTTTGTTCTTGGTAGTCTTTACCTAGTATAGCGATTTCATAAAATGGTTTTTGGTGCATTAATAATAAGGATAACCAATTGGCATGATTCTCCGGTCGCTCTTTTATGGTTGACTCCATGCGCTGTAACATTTTAAAACTATGTTCCGCATATTTGGATTCCAAGCCAAATTTAGACAGTTTAAAGAGGTTTATGGCCATAATTGAATTCGAGGCTGGAAGAACATTGTCAGAGACGTCTAAGGTTCTTCTTACTAGTAGTGCATCTTCTGTAGATGTGAAGTAGAATAGCCCAGTGGACGCATCTAGGAAATACGTGTACACGTAATCCGTAAGCACTTGGGCTTTCGTTAACCAAAATATATCGAAAGTCACTTCATATAACCCAATAAAACTATCTATAATCGCTGCATAGTCCTCCAGAAATCCGTTGATGGTATCCTCTCCTTTGCTATAGTTGTGAATTAGTCTTCCATTGTTGTTCAACAAATGTTTGACGATAAAATCCGCATTCTTCAAGGCCAATACCAAATACTGATGATCTCCTATGAATTTATAAGCGTCTGTTAGACCTTTTAACATCAGTCCATTCCAAGATGTGAGTATTTTGTTGTCTAATCTAGGTTTGTTCCTTGTGGCTCGTTCTTCTTTCAATATAGTTTTACAGTTGGAAATGGAACTATTCAAATCCTCTACGGAAAGGTTATGTTTCTCTGCTATTTCCTGGTCTGTGCTATCCCGTATCAGTACATATTTATCATGTTCCCAGAATCCATAGGAATTAATATTGTAATAATCTTTGAATATGGGATACTGATTGGTAAGTAAGGTTTCTAAGTCTTTTTCTTTCCAAACATAATAGGCACCTTCTTCTAACTTCTTTTCGTAATTTATACTATCGGCATCTAAAGAAGCATAAAAGCCATAGTTTTTATCCAATAGCTCCTCCTCAAGAAATTGAATGGTTTCCTTTACTACCTGCTTGTAAAGTTTGTTTTTGGTTATGGCGTAGGCCTTTGCATAAACGCTTACCAATTGTGCGTTGTCGTAAAGCATTTTTTCAAAATGAGGTATATGCCATTTTGTATCAACGGAATATCTCGAAAATCCACCACCAACGTGGTCGTAGATTCCGCCCCAAGCCATTCTTCTAAGTGTGGTGTTTAGGTAGTCAAATAGGTCGTCGTTATGTACTACATTGCAGTAGTGCAGTAGAAAATTAAGATTTACGGGCATCATAAATTTAGGAGCACGTTTGTAGCCTCCCAAGAACGTATCGAAATAGCCAGACCATTTTAGCACCATTTCGTCTATTAATGTCGAAGGTATTCCTGTTGCTTTTGTACCGGTATTTAATTTATTAATTTCCTTTATGCCCTTGGCCATGTTTTCAGCATAGCCAATTACTTTTTCCTTATCTGATATGTAAAGTTCTTGAAGCTGGTCTAATACTGTTATCCAATCTTCCTTGTTTACATAGGTGGCTCCCCAAAAAGGTCTGCCATCAGGAAGAGCCACAATATTCAAAGGCCAGCCACCACTACCGGTCATGATTTGAAGAGCATCCATATAAATTTGATCAATGTCCGGGCGCTCCTCTCGGTCTACTTTAATGTTTACAAAGTACTTGTTCATAATCTTTGCAACAGCTTCGTCCTCGAAAGATTCATTCTCCATAACATGGCACCAATGACAAGCGGCATAGCCTATGCTAATGAGGAGTAATTTATTTTCTTCTTTTGCCTGTTCTAAAACATTTTCATTCCATGGATTCCAGTCTACAGGATTATGGGCGTGTTGTAATAAATACGGACTTGTTTCTTTACGAAGCGCATTGGTGAATTTTTCAGGCATAAAAAATTTCTTTTTTGATAAAAAAAATAGCGCCATAATGGCGCTATTTAATATGTTGAAGGGAGTTGTTATTTGACCTCAAAGGTGATTTTAACATTGACCCTAAATTCACTTACTTTACCATCATCGACAGAAGCACTTTGCTCATTGATGTATACGGAGCGAATATTCTTAACAGATTTCGAGGCATGCTCTACTGCCTTTTTTGTTGCGTCTTCCCAACTCTTATCGGAATTGGCCAATACTTCTATTACTTTTAAAATTGCCATAATTAGTGTTATTTAGTGTTTCTTACAAATTACAAAAAAATGGCATCAAATCTCAGCTTTAATAGCAATTATCCATTAATAGCAACTACTTCGTTTACTTTGTCGCCCATCATATTTTTCAGCATCGTCTCAATACCGTTTTTTAAGGTGAAAGTAGACGAAGGACAGCCACTGCAAGCCCCCTGAAGGACAACATTTACCCTTTTCGTGTCTTCTTCGTAAGACTTAAAAAGTATATTCCCTCCGTCGCTGGCAACTGCTGGTTTTACGTACTCTTCTAAAATATCAATTATTTGAAGCGATGTGTCATCCAAATCTGCAGTAGGTTCTTCTGAAGTTTCTGTAGCTAACGGTTCAACGTTATTCACGGATTTTGCCTCGTCGGAAACAATGTTTTTTCCATTAGCTATGAAGTTTCGAATCAGTTCTCTTAGTTCAATGGTGATATCGTCCCATTCCGCTACTTCGTATTTGGAGACAGAGACATAATTATCATCTAAGAAGACTTGTTTTACGAAGGGGAATTGGAACAGTTCCATGGCTAGTGGAGATACTCTTGCTTCATCTATATTCTTAAACTCGAAAGCAGCTGCTACAATTTTTTTGCTAGCTACAAATTTCATAGTAGATGGATTTGGAGTCACCTCTGCATATACTGTAACAGGTATAGGTTTATTTGTATCTTCTTCTATTACCACAGGTTCGCCAGCATTTAAATACTCTACCAGCTGCTGAGCAACTTCATCTTTTACATCTTCCCATTGCACGATATCATACCGTTCCAAGCCAATGAAATTACCCGAAATATAAACGGTCTTGACAAAAGGCAAATGAAATAATTGTTGTGCCAGGGGTGAGTTCTTTGCATCATCAATATTTTTGTATTCGTAATTTTTACGATGAGCCAAAATATGATTAGCCTCAAATTTTATTATACTAGGGTTTTTCGTTCCCGATACGGTTATTGAAAACTCTTTCATCTCTTGTTTTTTTTTATCTAATTATAGTCTATCGATCAACCTAGTTTTTTGCTCAGTTTATAACCCAAACTTAATGCATCCAATGATAATTGGATTGAGGACAAAAATACAAAGGAAATCTAAGTTATTGCCTACATAATATTGTTATGGTTATGCCGTTATACTTAATATTCGAATCGTTTCTTAGCAAAGCCCCATATTTTTCTAGATGAGATATAAATTCCTACTAATAGTTTCTTTTTTGGTTTTTGGACTTAAGTCAATGGCTCAAGAGGGAATTCCGGTGTATTTTGATTATTTATCGGATAATTATTATTTAGTGTTTCCTTCCATGGCTGGGATAGGCCAAGGTGGTAAAATACGAGCTACGGCAAGAAAACAGTGGTTCGATGTTGACGATGCGCCTAGTTTACAGACTGTAAATGCCCATTTTAGGTTAGGCGATACACCTAGCGGTGTTGGCGCCATTATATTTAATGATGCCAATGGATATCATTCTCAAACAGGCTTGAAATTAACATATGCACATCATTTAAGGATGGGCGGAGACGATGTTAGAGTTTTAAATCAACTCTCTTTTGGTCTTAGTGGTACCATATTACAAAGTAGCTTGGATGAATCTCAATTTAGATCTGTTATCCCAGATCCGTCTATTGCCGGGATAAGGCTCAGTGCCTCCTATTACAATGTGGATTTTGGCATGTCCTATAATTTTCAGGAATTTTATTCCCATGTTGCGATAACTAATGCACTAGGCAGTCAACGTAACGTCTATTACAGAAATAGGGCAGATGACCCAAATCAATTGGTAATAGATAATATTCGAAGATATATCGTTTCTGCGGGCTATATATTTGGTAGGAGTGAATGGCAGGTAGAGCCTTCCATGCTTTTTCAACTAACTGATTTTACAAAAGAAAAAACTATAGATATAAATGCCAAAGTATATAAGGATGTTGATTTTGGAAGGATTTGGGGTGGACTATCTTATAGACGAAGTTTTGATGGTGCTCAGTTTCAAACAGCAACTGGTTTTGGCGAACAACGCCTCCAGTTGATAACTCCAATCGTAGGTGCCAATATCAAGAACTTTCTGGTCTCTTATAACTATTCTTACCAAATGGGCGATATCCGTTTTGCTAATGGTGGTTTTCATCAGATTACTTTAGGGTACGACTTTGGTCAAAAGGAAAGAAAGTACGATTGTTATTGCCCTGCTGCACAATAAAAAGGCCCTTTTCAAATTGAAAAAGGCCCAGATTACTATGTTGTTTTTTATTCCCATCTGTAATTTTTCACTTTGGCCTGTTTTTTAATAGCCCTCAGCATTGCATTTTCTAGTTCTCCACTGGTATTTTCTGTTTTGTTTTTGACAATATAAGCTTCTCTTTTAGTATTAAAGTCTTGAATTTTTTGCTGTATTTCTTCCCTTTCTATTTTTTTGGTTTCAATGTAACTGGAGATTTCCTTTTTCGATTTACCTTGTAGTTCTTCAGGAAGTTCATCTTTAGTGATATCGTCCAAATTGAAATCTTTATCTGCATGGGCATCTACTAAATCCCAGTTTTTGTTATTGTATAGTCTAGAACTTTTACTGACGGCCCTTTTTACTGCAACAGCTTCTTCTAATTCCATTGCATTGGTGTCTTGAAGTGATTGCATTTCCCTCTTAGAACTTCCAAGTGCCCCGTAAGAAACGTAAGTTCCATTCAATTTTCTATTCAGTTTTATGATAATATCGTCATAGGGTGTTTTTATATGTACAACTTTTTGATTATGGTCAATAGCCATATATTCTCCTCCCGATAGTACTGCCCCTTTTTTCCAATCTGTATGTATACCTTCTTCATAGTTGCCACAAAAAATAGTATTTACCACGATATCTTTCTCTTTAGCATTGGTTACGGCATCACGGTAGTTTAGTTTTCCTTGAGTAAAAGGTTCGTTGCCCGCAATAAATATCATTTTTAGATTATCTGGATTTTTACCCCATTCAAGTTGTTTTAAGGACGTCTGAATGACCTCCCCGCAATATTCCTCGCCACCATTGGTACGTAACGAAAATAATTTTTCGGATATTTCATCTAGGTCGCTACTAAAGTTGAGTACCTGCTGAATGTACCCTTCACGTGACGATAGGCCATCATTTCCGTATTGATAAATTGCAATTTGTAACTCCGGGTTGTTGTTTGTGCCGCATTTTGCATGTGTAAATTCATTTACAATATCCCAAAGTTGAGATTTTGCTTGATTAATTAATCCGTCCATGCTGTTACTGGTGTCCAGTAACAACGCTATTTTCACGGTATTGTTTTTGGTTTTTTCAATCAACGGCACTACCGCTAGAGTCCTGCTATGTTGGTTTGCGGTTTCTGGTTTTAACTCACAACTAAAACCTATGGTTAGTGATAAACATACTAAGCCGACCGTCATTATTTTCTTTTGATTTTTCATTTTATTTGCTTTAAGATTACCTGGTAAAATTAGGGGCGAACTATTTCTCAAAAAAGCAGAATTGAGCTAGCAGGCCTTTTGAATGAGTGAAGTGTATACTTGGGTTTGTTAAAGCCATTATTTGCACTTTTAATATGTAAATAAGAGGGTTTGCGTATTTTTTTGTACCGTGTAAATCCGCTATGTTTACAGTAGATATTGGGTTCAAGGTTAACCAGTGAGCTCAATCCAACGCAATTCCTCGGTATTTTTTATAAAGATGAAACATTACGTATACTACATAACATTGGTCTTATTTTTTGGAAGCTTTTTGGGTATTTCCCAAAATAGTAACGGGGGGACACAATTTAAGTTGAAGGGGAGCGTACAGATGAAAGCTGACCGTTCCCCAATTTCTGGCGTCATGGTATCAACTTCTTCTGGAATACAAACGTTTACCGATGGTTTAGGAGATTTTGAGATAAATACAGCAATAGGCGAGCTTCTTACGATTGAAGATAATGGTTTTCAAACAGTAAGACTTCGTATTAAAAGTAAGGATAATGTTTTGGTGCAGGTGGAAGATTATGTTCCCTACGAAGGGAAAAAGGCGCCCCTTGCTATCTCTAGGTCATCAGCGACGCTTCACCAAGCCTATTTGGATTCTGCAATCATCTATAAAAAAACGGATATCGCCAAGAGTATAGATTTTGTTGCCCAATCTATTGCCCAATTAGGTAAACTTGGAAACAAAAAGGAACTTGCTAAATCGTTAACCACGCTAGGAGAAATATATCTTTTTCATAAGCAATATGATTTGGCTTCGGACAATTTTGAGGATGCATTAGCGTCGAATAAAACGATAGAAACATCCTTGTTATTGGGTAAAACATACAATAGTACGAAACAATTTCAGGAGGTTGAAAAAGTAATTGCTCCGCTACGGGAACTCCAGAGTATGTTGCCCCATCAAAGGGTGACGATGTATGAGTTGTTGGGAGATGCTAAAAAGGGTCTAAATGATATATCCACCGCAGTGTCGTTTTACAATGAAGGCTTAACGGTGGCTACCAAAAATCAGATAGCTGCAAAAATGACGGATTTAACCTCTAAAATAGCAGACGCCTATGCACAGGGAAACCAACTCATTGAAGCGGAAGCTTATTATGGAAACTCTTTAGAGCTCGCCAACAAATTAGCACCTAAACGAGCCTTACAAGAAAAAGAAAAAGTAGCCGATTTTTACAATAAAAAAAGTCAATATGCTGAGGAAATCGCTATGCGTAAAAACAGCTTGGCGACATTGGAAAAGTTAAAGACCCCACAGCAGCGAACGTCAAAAACAGAATTGGGCGATACCCTTACCGCTCAACGAATTAATTATAAAATTGCCAATGCCTATATTTCTCAGGACAAATACAACGAGGCTATTCCTTTTTTGGAAAAAAGTATCGTAGAGGCAGATTTTGAAGATGATTTATTGGTTCAAAAAGACGCTACCCGAAAGCTGTCAGAGGTTTATGAATATAAGGGCGATTTTAATCTGGCCCTGGAAACTTATCAGGACTATGTAGCCTTGGTAGATACCTTATATGTGCGGAAAGAACAGGAAATTTCTCGTGCCATACGTTTTAATAGGGAAATTGCATCCACTCAAAATAGGATTACGGGTCTAGAACAAGAAAGGGAATTATCGCAAAGTAAATACGATTTGGCGTTAGCACAAAAAGAGCTATCGGAGGAAAGTTATAAAAATCAAATATGGGTTATCTATTCCTTACTATGCGGTCTTGTTCTTATGGCGTTAGCAGCCTTCTTTTTTTACAGGAGCAATCAACAACAAAAATTAGCAAATAATCTTTTAGCATTAAAGTCTTTGCGGTCTCAGATGAACCCGCATTTTATTTTTAATGCCCTTAACTCGGTAAATAATTTTATTGCAAAAAGTGATGAACGAAGCGCAAACAGATATTTAAGTGAATTTTCTACCTTAATGCGTTCAGTTTTGGAAAATTCAGAGGAAGATTTTATCCCACTTTCCAAGGAATTGAGCTTGTTGGAGTTGTATATGAAGCTAGAACATTCACGTTTTCCAGATAAGTTCGATTACCGCATAACTATAGACGAAAATTTAGATATCCCTAGCTTTAAAATCCCTCCGATGTTGCTTCAACCCTATATAGAAAATGCGATTTGGCATGGGCTGCGATACAAAGAGCAAAAAGGCTTATTAGAGATTAATGTCCTATCAAAAGGAGAGAATTTATTGGAAATATCTATTTCTGATGACGGTATAGGAAGAAAGAAGTCTGCAGAACTAAAAACGCAGCATCAGAAAAAACAGCGATCTAAAGGTATGGGCAATATACGACAACGGGTGGCTATATTGAACGAGATGCATAAGAACAAAGTAGCAGTAAATATATCCGATTTAAATAAAGACGGCTCGGGAACAAAAGTAGTTTTCACCTTAAAAAAAGATACATGAGTCTAAATGCAATATTGGTAGAGGATGAAGCCAATAGTAGGGAGATCCTTCGAAATTATATAAATAAATACTGCCCCAAGGTTAACCTTGTGGGGGAGGCTTCATCCATACAAGAAGGATTACAACTGATTGATGAAAATAAGCTTGACATGATTTTTTTAGATGTGGAAATGCCTTTTGGTAATGCTTTTGATTTGCTCGAACAGATTCCGGATAGAACATTTGAGACAGTTTTTGTTACGGCATACGACCACTACGCTAAAGATGCCCTGAACGAACATGCCGCTTATTATTTAATGAAGCCAATTAGCATAGATGAGTTGATCAAGGCTGTGGATTATGTTTGGGAAGTAAAGCAAAAAGAAGTGAAGTTAGACGAAGGTGTCTTAAATACGAAGGCCAAAGGAATTGAAGGGAAATTAACGCTTCCGCAACAAGATGGTTTTCAAGTGCTAAATGTTTCCGAGATTTTGTACTGTAAAGCGGATGATAATTACACGGAGATTTTTTTGGAGAACAAGAAAATTTTGGTCAGTAAGACATTAAAGTATTTTGAAGATGCATTGGCAGAATTTCCCTTTGCCCGCATTCATAAATCCTATCTTGTAAACATGAATGAAGTTGTTAAATATAGAAAGGGAAAAGGGGGTAGTGTTGTAATTTCCAATGGAAAAGAATTAATGGTTTCTGCTTCTAAAAAGAAGGCCTTTTTGTCCTTTTATGATTAGTAATACAACGCTTGGCGTAAAATTAGTACAAACTCTTGGTTCGTAGAATCTTAAGGTTTACAAAAAAATAATTATGATAAAGTCAGTAAGGGGTAAGTCCCCAGTTATAGGTGATGATTGTTTCATTGCAGAAAATGCAACCATTGTTGGAGAGGTAAGTATGGGGGATCAATGCAGTGTTTGGTTCAATGCGGTGCTTAGGGGTGATGTGCACTACATAAAAATGGGTAATAAGGTAAACGTACAGGACGGCGCGGTAATCCATTGTACATATAAAAAATCTGCCACTATAATTGGCAACAATGTTTCTATAGGGCATAATGCTATTGTACACGGGTGTACTATCAAGGATAATGTATTGGTTGGCATGGGAAGTATCATCATGGACGATTGTATTGTTGAAAGTAACAGTATAATAGCTGCAGGAGCGGTATTGACAAAAGGTACCCATGTGCCATCAGGAAGCATATTTGCAGGCATGCCCGCAAAAAAGATAAAGGATATTAGTCCCGAATTAAGTTCTGGGGAAATCAATCGCATCGCAGAAGCTTATATCATGTATTCCGGTTGGTTCAAGGAGGATGGTGTATAGTTGAGCATTTTTGGAGTACTGTATTCTAAATTCGCTGAATTCTTAGATTTTCACCTATACATGCACATCAATAATATATGCTTATTTTTGTCCGACAAAAATTAGAACACATGAATGCATATATATTTCCCGGTCAAGGAGCTCAATTTGTAGGAATGGGCAAGGACCTTTACGATAATTATCCGGTTGCTAAGAAATTATTTGATCAGGCCAATAGTATTTTGGGCTTCTCTATTACAGATATCATGTTCAACGGAACACCTGAAGGATTAAAGGAGACAAAGGTTACGCAGCCAGCTATTTTTTTACATTCTGTAGTATTAAGTAAAGTCATGGGGGCTTCCTTTACCCCAGATATGGTGGCAGGACATTCGCT
>CBDUKC010000114.1:0-10050 GCA_965367705.1 uncultured Maribacter sp.
CCCTTTACCTTTCTTTGCATCATAGCTTCAAGGGCTTTTGGAGCGTCTTTTAATTCGTATATTTTATCGATATGAGGTTTTAATTTCCCCTCGGCGTACCATTGCATTAAGGTCATGGTATTCTGCATATTTTCCTTGGGTTGTCCCATAGCAAAACCACCCCAAAAAACACCAACAACCGAAGCGCCTTTCAACAAAGGTAGGTTTAGCGGAAGTTTAGGAATATGACCTGATGCAAATCCAACGACCAAATACCTTCCATTCCAAGCCATACCTCTAAAGGCATTTTCGGCATAATCTCCACCTACGGGATCATAAATAACATCGACCCCTTTGTTATTGGTCAATGCTTTTATTGTCGATTTTAAATCTTCCGTGTTATAATTGATGGTTTCATCTGCACCATAGTGTCTGCATAGTTCTAATTTTTCATCTGAAGAAGCAGCAGCAATTACATGGGCACCCATAAGTTTACCTAATTCCACTGCGGCTAACCCAACACCACCTGAAGCACCTAATACCAGAAGGGTTTCTCCTTTTTGAAGTTTTGCCCGATCTTTAAGTGCATGGAAGGAAGTACCGTACCCCATCATAAAAGATGCTGCTATGGGGAAGTCCATTTGTGTTGGTTTTGGGAAACAAGCATTTCCGGGAATCAAAACCTCCTCAGCCATCGCGCCATGGGCTACAAAACCAAAAACTTCATCTCCTACGTTGAGATGTTTTATGTCTTCACCAATAGCTTTTACAACCCCTGCCACATCACTTCCGGGTGTAAAAGGTAACTCTGGCTTAAACTGATATAGGCCTTGAATAATCAACGTGTCTGGAAAATTCACCCCACATGCTTTTACGTTGACAAGCACTTCACGCTTTCCCGGTTTTAAATTTTCTACATCCTCTAGCACCAACGTGGAAGGAGGACCATAGGTGTTACATCGTATTGCTTTCATTTATGCTGAATTTAGTTCAGTATCTTTGTACTTTCCTCTGTTTGCTTATGCTAGCGTTTCGACTTTAATCGATTACCTTCAAAACCAACTTTCCTTTTTTATCCCCGCTAAATAGTCGGTTATACGTTTCAGGGAAATTTTCGATACCTTCATAAATCGCTTCTTTGCTCTTAAGCTTTCCCTCAGCCATCCATTGGCCTAATTGCATGGCTCCTTCTCGGTAGCGATCTGCGTAATCAAAGACTACCATGCCTTGCATACTGGCTCTGTTGACCAAAAGCGAAAGGTAATTACTGGGGCCTTTTATTGCCGTTTTATTATTGTACTGCGAAATGGCGCCACAGATAACAATGCGCGCATGACGGCGCAAGCGGGTTAAGGCAATATCCAAAATCTCACCACCTACATTGTCAAAATAAACATCTATGCCTTTGGGGCAATGTTCTTTTAGTTTTGTGGCTATGTTTTCATTTTTGTAATCGATACAGGCATCAAAGCCCAATTCTTCTACAACATAGTTGCACTTATCAGCTCCGCCGGCAATACCCACTACGGTACAGCCTTTTATCTTCGCTACTTGCCCTACAATACTTCCAACGGCACCAGCAGCACCAGACACGAGTACCGTATCCCCTTTTTTGATTTTCCCAACTTCGGTAATACCAAAATAGGCCGTCATTCCAGTCATTCCCAAGGTGCCTATGTAGGTAGGTAAAGGTGCTATTTTGGGATCAACAGGGTAGTATCCTTCGCCATCTGTAACGGCATATTGCTGCACACCTCCCGTACCTGCAACATATTGTCCAACTTTGAATTTTGAATGCTTCGATTCAATGATTTCACCGACAGAACCTGCTCGCATCACGGAACCAATTTCCATCGGGGCGATATAGGATTTGGAATTGTTCATCCATCCACGCATGGCCGGATCTAGGGATACATAATGTTGTTTGATTAAGATTTGCCCTTCCTCGATTTCAGGGATGGGATTGCTGACCAACTCCCATGTGGAATCATCTGCGGCTCCGGTAGGCCTTTTTACGAATAATAGTTGTTTGTTCATGACTAAATTATTTTTCTAATTCCGGCTCAGACCAGAATCTGTTGTTCTTACTTTTTTTTATTCGAAAAGCTAGCGACATACGCCTCCATTTTTGCCCTAATCGCTGGTTTCCACCAAAGTTCTGAAGCTTCCTTTAACGCGTTGCCTGCCTGTAGATCTAATTTTTCTAAAAGGTGCTTTCTAACTTTGTATTTTGTGTTTTTTAGAATTTCTTGATCTGCTTTTAAGTAACCTTGCATTTGTTTTTCAGCGCGTTCAACTACTTGATCCAAGGGTGTCAATTCATCTACAAGACCTGCTGCTACCGCCTCTTTTCCTGATAGTAATTTCCCTTCCAAAATATAGCGACTAGCTAGTCCTTCACCCATCCAAAAGGCATAAATTTCAGTTAGATTCTGACTGATTTGAATATTGACAGCTACTTCGTTTAGCCCGATAACATATTTGTCGCCCTCGGCCATATATCGATTATCGCTCGTAATGGCCAATACACAGCCGCCCGCTGGGGAATGCCCTGTAATAGCAGAAATAAAGGGTTTTGTAAACTGAACCAGCTCCAAATATAAAGCGCCAAAATCACTGAAAAATGAACTGATCTGAGCCTTATCATAACTGATTAATTCAATCAAGTCCAAGCCGGCAGAAAAAAAGTGAGGTTGTCCTGTTAGGATTACACCCTTGACTTCAGGGTCTTTTTCTAAGTTGGCAAATACCTGGCGAAGTTCATCCACCATTTCTTGGTTGATTGCATTTACTTTTCCCCGGTTCATTTGAACTAGGGTGTAGCCTTCTTTTTTAGTTAGTATTAGATTTTTCATATTTTTTTATAAAGATGTTCCCCCGTCCAAGGTTATGGTTTGTCCTGTTACGAATTTAGAATTATCGGAAGCTAGCCAACAAATGGCTTCCGCAATTTCTTGTGCTTCGCCAAAACGTCCCATAGGAATCATATGTTTTAGTTTGTCTTCTATTGTAGGACTTGAGGCCAATAATTGGTCTAATAAGGCAGAATGTGTAAAACCAGGACACACCGCATTGATTCGAATCTTTTTTCTACCGTATTCTAAGGCGGCAGATTTCGTCATCCCTACAACCGCGTATTTACTTGCGCTGTAGGAAAGGTTGTTTCCGGATGCTTTTAATCCAGCCAAAGAAGCTACATTAACAATATTACCATGACCTTGGAGGGTCATCTGTTTTAGCGCTACTTGCATACAGTAAAAAACACCCGTTTGGTTTACGGCAATGACATTGTGCCAATCGTCATGCGTATGTTCTGCTGTTTTGAGTTGTTTCTTGCCGCCAATACCGGCATTATTTACCATAACATCCAAGTTGCCATGCTTTGCTACAGTTTCTGCAATCAAAGCTTCTACAGCATTAAATTGCGTTACATCTGTTTCAATCGCTTCTGCTTTTCCGCCCGCCGTTATTATTTCACCAACCGTGTTTTTAGCTTTTTCCAGATTGATGTCCGAAACGATAACGATTGCACCATGTGTTCCAAAGAGTTTTGCCGTAGCTGCTCCGATGCCGCTGCCAGCACCAGTGATAATAATTATTTTATTTTTTAGATTCATGAATCGTATGTGTTATTCATTCTCGCTGCTGCGGAAATCTCTGATTTAGTAAATTTAGTCTCGACCATTTATAGTTCTGGTTGAATTTCTAATGCGAAAATCTTTTTGTCTTTCTTAGGATTCGCTAGTTCAATATAAATCGTCGATCTTATTTTTTTGAATGGCTTGCCAAGCCGTATTACAACATAGTTCCGATGCTTTATTCAAATGGGCAAATTTAGGATCTTGTGTATGACCATGTTTGTACCGGAAATATATCTGCTGGGCGATAACGGCAATTTTAAACAGTCCGTACACATAATAAAAAACCAGGTTTTCAATACTTCTTCCACTCTTTAGTGCATATTCCTGTACAATGTCCGTCCTGCTGGGATTGCCTACCATTACGGTAGGGGAGGGTAAACCTTGTTTCATTAAATCAGGATCGGTTGCTGTGGTCCAATAACCTAGTGAAGTGCCCAAGTCCATTAATGGATCCCCTAGCGTACACATCTCCCAATCCAAGATGGCGGTAATTTCTGACCAGCTATCATCTTTAAAAACTACATTGTCGTACTTAAAGTCGTTATGAATGAGTGAATGGTCATATTGTTTTGGTTGCTGTTCTTGCATCCAAGCCATCACTTTTGTCGCTACGGGTACGTCATCGGTGGCCGCTGCTAGATATTGCTTTCCCCAATTCCGGACTTGACGTTCCACATAGCCTTCCGGTCTTCCTAAGTCGGCGAGGCCAGCTGCCTTGTAGTCAATTTGATGGAAAGCTACAAAGGTATCTAACCAAGTATTGGCAATCGTTTTAAACGCCTTTGGCGTTACCTGTTTTTGATGCGCACTTTTGGCGGTTAAGATGATACCGTCTACCTTTTCCATAATGTAAAATGGCGCGCCAATGAGGGTTGTATCCTCGCAAAAGCCATGCACTTTAGGTGCTTTGTTAAAAACGGGATTCAAGTGTTTTAGTACTTTGTATTCACGACCCATATCATGACCCCGTTTTGGTGCCGAAAAAGGAGGTCTCCGCAATACGAGCTCTTTATCTTCAATCTGTAACAAATAAGTTAGATTGGAATAGCCATTGGAAAATTGACTTACGTTCAATTCACCATTTATAGAATTCAACAGATGCTGTTCCGAAAGAAACTGTTTTATTTTTTCTTCAGGAAGTTCTTCCCCTTTTCTAACCGGTTTTGTGTTTTGGATTATTGCCATGATTACCCCTTCGCGTATTTTTTAATGGTGTTCTTGCCCAGTTGACTCATATGCACCTCATCCGGACCATCGGCCAAGCGGAGAATGCGGGCTGCAGCATAAAAATGTGCCAAGGGCGTGTCATCGCTCACCCCTTTACCACCCATTATCTGTATGGCGCGGTCAATGACGGCTAAGGCCATATTGGGTGCCACAATTTTAATCATGGCGATGAGGTCTTTCGCCTCTTTATTCCCTTGCCTATCCATTTTATCCGCTGCAGAGAGCGTCAATAGGCGTGCTTGCTGAATTTCACAGACCGATTTTGCAATGTCCTGCCGGATGCTGCTATAGGTATCCAGTGTACGTCCAAAGGGTTTACGGGCTACCGTTCTTTCAGACATTAATTCCAAGGCCCGTTGCGCCATACCAATAAGTCGCATGCAATGATGTATACGACCAGGCCCTAGGCGGCCTTGGGCAATTTCAAATCCTTTTCCTTCCCCTACCAACATGTTCGATTTTGGAACCCGTACATTGTCCAATAGAATTTCGGCGTGACCTTCAGGAGAATCGCTATAGCCAAATACGGGTAGATGCCTTACGATGGTTAATCCTGGTGTGTCCATGGGAACCAGAATCATACTTTGTTGTAAATGCCTTGGCGCGTCAAAATCCGTCTTTCCCATTACGATGGCGATTTTACAATGGGGATCCATCGCTCCTGATGACCACCACTTTTTTCCGTTGATTACATAAGCATCCCCATCGGCAACGATAGCTGTTTCAATATTGGTGGCATCGGAGGAGGCTACATCTGGCTCGGTCATCAAAAAAGCAGAACGGATGATCCCATCTAGTAAGGGCTGCAGCCATTTTTTTTGCTGTTCTGGAGTTCCGTACTTCGCTAAGACTTCCATATTTCCAGTATCCGGCGGACTACAATTAAAAACTTCCGAGGCCCACAGGATTCGACCCATAATTTCTGCTAAGGGTGCGTATTCCAAATTGGTGAGCCCAGCACTAAAATCTCCATAATTATTTGGAAGAAAAAGGTTCCATAAGCCTTCCGCTTTGGCCTTCTGCTTTAGATTTTCCAATCCAGGCCATTTGGTCCATGCGTTTTTTGGGTCAAGGTTAAAGGCATCAACCTCACGCTCTACCGGAAGCAGCTGTTCGGTAATAAATGTTTTTAATTTTTCTTGAAGTTCCAAAGACTTCTGGGTATACTCAAAATCCATTTGCTTGTTTTATCCTGAAATTAAATAGCCTCCGTCGGCCGCATAAACGCCTCCGGTCATGTAAGAGCCTGCATCAGAGGCCAGCAACATCACTAGTCCCGCCATTTCATCGGGTTCCGCCATACGCTGTAGGGGTACCATTTGGTTATACCCGGCGACTAATTTTTCATTGGACCAAAGGCTTTCGCTAAACTTGGTCTTGATGAGTCCCGGACATACCGCATTGGATCGGATACCATAACGGCCCCATTCCTTTGCTTGGTTTTTGGTCATCATAATAAGGGCAGCTTTAGTCATGCTATAAAGCCCCAATCGGAAACCTGGATGAATGCCCTCCACGGATGCAATGTTGATGATGCTACCCCCTTTTTCTTTCATGTGTGCCTGCGCCAAATTGGAAAGTAGCCAAGGTGCCTTTACGTTTACGTTCATGATTTTGTCAAAAATCGCTTCATTAGAGCCTTCCAAAGGGCCATAATACGGATTGATAGCGGCGTTATTCACCAAAATATCAATACGGCCGTAAGTATCCATGGTTTGCAAAATCAAATTTTCGCATTGCGATGTATCCCCAATATGACAAGCAATGCCAATGGCTTCCCATCCTTTTTCTTTGAAATCTTTTGCAACGGTATCTACGGCATCCTGCTTTCTGCTGCTGATAACCACTTTTGCCCCATTCTCTGCTAAACCTTGGGCGATGGATTTTCCTATACCCTTACTAGACCCTGTGACGATTGCCACTTTACCAGTAAGGTCAAATCTTTGTTTTATGCTCATTTATTTATGCTTTTGTGCCGTACACCATTCGCTTTACGCTAAAGGCTTATCTTTTACTTTCTATTTTTTAAGAGGTACTTCTTATTTATATTAGATAAAGACTTTTTTATCTGCCCCAATAGTCAGGCTTTTTCCATTCATTATAATTTCTGCTAGTCCACTTGTTTTGGGTAATTCATAGGTAAAGTAAAATTCCATAGTATGTATTTTACTTTCATAAAATTCGGTACTGTGTTCAGTAGCTCCACTTGCAATCGCTTGTTGTGCTTCGCGACCCATATCCAACCAAAGCCATCCGACGAGTATATTGGAGAAAAATTCCATAAACGGAGTAGCATCGGCCAGAAAGCGTTCATAATCCCCTTTCATAGCATAGCCCATTAAAGATGCCAATACCTTTTGAGTCAATTCGAGTTTTTCGCCCAATTTTTTAGCATATGGCGATAGCGTTTCATGCGCCATGCTCGCCTTTATACTTTTGGTAATTTCTTCCGATAAGAGTTGCAGTGCTTTGCCATTTTCCATGGTTACTTTTCGGCCTAACAAATCTTGTGATTGTATCCCGGTAGTACCTTCATAAATAGAAAAAATACGAATGTCCCGTAAGTATTGTTGTAAGATATAGTCTGAGCAGAAGCCGTATCCACCCAAAACTTGAACACCGTTATCGACTGCAACCTTGCCCATTTCTGAGGGGTAGGTTTTTACAACGGGAGTTAAAATTTCTAAAAGCAGTTTATATTTTTCGCGTTGTTCCAAATCAGTATGCGAAACAGAATAATCGTGGTATTTGGCAGTTAAAAACACCAAACTCAAGGATCCTTCTGTAACCGCCTTTTGCAATAGCAGCATCCTGCGAACATCAGGATGATTTATGATTAAGGTCTGCTCCTGGTTGACATCTTTTTTACCCGTACTCGCTAATTTGCGTCCCTGTGCACGTTCATGGGCATAATTTAAAGAGGCATGGTAGGCTGCTGTTGCTATCGCCGCTGCACCACGTCCCACTGCAATACGTGCGCCGTTCATCATCAAGAACATATATTTAAGCCCTTTGTGGGGCTCCCCCACCAACCAACCTTGGCAATCTTCTTTATCACCAAAAAATAGATGTGTCGTGCAATAGCCTTTTTGACCCATTTTTTCAAAATCGGCAACAGTCTGCACATCATTCGGTGTTAAACTACCATCGGCATTAGGTCTATTTTTAGGTACTACAAAAAGTGAAATCCCCTTGGTGCCTGCAGGTGCTCCTTTAATTCGAGCTAAAACTAAGTGTACGATATTTTCAGCCCCTTGGTAATCACCTCCAGAAATAAATATTTTCTGTCCGTGTATTTTATACGTATCCCCATCTGGGGTAGCTGTGCTTATAATGTCCGACAAGGAACTTCCTGCCTGTGGTTCCGTTAAGCACATCGTTCCTCCCCATGCGCCTTCTAGCATTTTAGGGACATAGGTGTCGTTCAAGTGTTGGTTTCCAAAATGGGTAATCAATTCGGCAGCACCAATAGTAAGTCCTATATAGCCCGGCAGGTGATTGTTTGCAGCTTCTTGCACATATCCCAAAGCATTCATTACCATGGATGGTAGTTGAAGTCCACCATTTTTATAGGGAAAAGCTCCCGCAATAAAGCCCATCTCCCCAGCCGCTTTCATGTATTTGTTTACCTGTGGATGTACAACGATTTCCCCATCCTTAAAATGGGCCGGTTTTTCGTCCATTTCTCTATAATAAGGATACAATTCCTTATCGGAAAATTCTTTTACTGAATTGAGTAACATATCAATGGAAGCGGTGTCATACTCTTCATAATCCGGTATTTCCAAGACATCTTGAAGTCCGTTTACGCGATAGAGTAAAAATTTAAGAGTTTCTAAATCTATATATTCATTTGCCATGATGGAGTCTATTTAAAATAATCCTCCTCAAGGTAATTTAATTTCTGGCCAATTCCATTAAACTGGTTTAATAAACAAGATTGGTTTGTGCCAAGATGCTTTTGCAGTAAAATTCGTTCTAAGATGAGGTATATCCGTTAGATGCCAAAAGTTAGCCCCGATACGCTGTAAAATCTCTTATATTTAGCTTCCAACTGTAGAACCGAACTTTATTACCTATGGATGCTGTCTCCAATGCTATTTTAGCCTTTTCGTTGATTATTATCATGTTTGGTATGGGGCTTTCGTTGAGCCTTAGGGACTTTGCGGCTGTTTTCTTAAAGCCGAAAGCCATTATCTTAGGACTCATTTGTCAGTTGATTTTATTGCCTATAGTGGGTTTTGCCTTAATCGATTTATTTACCTTAAAAGCGGATATTGCTATTGGAATTATCATTTTGGCCGCTTGCCCAGGAGGTCCCACGTCTAATCTGATTACCCATTTGGCAAACGGAGATACCGCACTTTCTGTGTCCATGACAGCGGCCTGTAGTTTAATTACCTTACTAACCATCCCTTTTATTATCAACTTAGGCTTACAAAAAGTATTAGGAGCGGGGACCTTGATTCAATTGAATGTGCTACAGACCATTTTGCAAGTATTTGTAGTGGTTATTATTCCAGTTGCTCTTGGAATGCTCTTGAAATCAAAACGTGCTAAATTTTCCATGCGGATGCAAAAACCTGTAAAGCGGGCATCAGGTATATTTTTTGTGGTGGTACTTGTGGCGGTCATTATAAAGGAACGGGCTTTGGTATTTTCAAGCTTGGATGAAGCAGGATTGGTATCCCTTAGCTTGAACTTAATTACCATGTCCATTGGTTATGGTTTGGGGTATGTATTCAAATTATCCTTAAAACAACGAATTTCGATTACCATAGAAGGAGGTATCCAAAATGGCACTTTGGGTATTACTATTGCCACTATTCTCCTTAATAATACTGCCTATGCCATAGCTCCTGCTGTTTATGGGATTATCATGTTTTTGACTGCCGGCCTATTTATTTTTTGGAGTAACCAACGATTGAAATAGAGGGTAGAAGATAGTTTTTAGATGGTAGTTGCTAGTGAAAAGTCGGTAGATTTAAGATGAAAAAAAGGGTTTAAAGTTTCATGTTGATAGTTTTGGAAGGTTCAGTTGACAAGACGTTTGGCGAATAGCCTACTGAGGCAGCAGTCTTAATACTGGTATTTGAGTTGGTATTTGAGTTTTAGTTTTAGCTTGAACTTGAGTTTGTTCACCCTTTCCCTAATCGCTTTCGTAGTTTAGAAAGGCCAACCGGCGTAATACCTAAATAAGAGG
>CBDUKC010000115.1:0-9797 GCA_965367705.1 uncultured Maribacter sp.
AAAATAAGGATTTTGATACTTCTGATAGTATACGGGACCAATTGGCAGCTTTGGGTATTCAATTAAAAGATGGAAAAGAGGGCACTACATTTAGTCTCTAATCACGTTCGAAAATCGAAATTTTCAATGTTGGCCTTGTAAACACCGGGAGCTATTTTCTGCCTATTCTTAAACACTCTGTTGAAATAAGACCTACTTTCAAAACCACAATCCAGATACACATCCTTAATACTGCGTTTTTTATCCTGCAACAAGCCCACTGCTAATTTTATGCGCTCATTGTTTATAAATTCTACGGGCGAAATTCCCAATTCAGATTTGAATATTCGATAAAAATGTGATGGACTCATACAAGCCCTCCTACTTAAATCATCTACCTGTAGGTTACGGGTAAGATTCTCCCGGATATAACGTATTACTCCGGCCAATCTACTCTCATTGGTAATGCTGAGCATCGCGTTACTATATATTTTACTCTCGTTTGTTTGTAAAATGCGAATAATTAGTTCCCGCAACATATTATCCACAAAAAAATCCTTGGAAGGATGATCTTCCGAAAACAGGAAAAGAAGTCGTTTTAATATTTGAAAAATACCTGGATCATTTACGAAATGAAAGTTATAATTCATTAGTCCCCATTCTTTCTTACTATCCTTTGGCATCTGTTCGTTCATGAACTGCAACACCTTTTTTATCTTTTCCTCAGATATGGCCATGGCCAAACAGCGTGTAGGATTTTTAGCCATAGCCTCCGGAAAATCTATGCACATCTGCTCATGGGCAGGCAGTACCAATGACTCCCCCGGCAAAAAATCAAAAGACTCATAATCTCTCAAATGCATTATTTTTTTACCTTCAATCATACTTGCAAGTACGGGCTGCTCAAATTTTAAAAGCACCTTTTCTGCTTGCTCATGCGTTTCGAAGACATGCATAGCGGCATTGTTCATGGTATAGGACGTTTGGTTTTCCACAAGGGTTTCCAACCGTCTTTCATTCAAAATCTTTTGAGATACCTGTAACATGTTAATTTGATGCTGTGAATTGTAGAATTTACAAAAATTTTGATTTAAAAAAATCATAAAATCAATAAATGATAGGATTGTTCATGTTATTCACAGAATACGTCAGCTAAATCAATAATGTTATAATTAAATTTATGAAGTTCAAGTTGATGACATCAGTCATATTTAAAAACATAATAGAAACTTTAAAATGTACATACTATGAGTAACACAGCAACAGTAGAAAAGGATGTCCTACAGAAACCAACATTCAAAAACCAATATGAAAATTTTATTGGCGGTAAATGGGTAGCACCAACAAAAGGTGAATATTTTGAAAACACCTCTCCGGTAGATGGAAAATCCTTTACCAAAATTCCAAGGTCTACCGCGGAAGATATTGAAAAGGCAATTGATGCGGCTTGGCAAGCAGCTACCACTTGGAATGTATCTTCTGCAACGGAACGCAGTAATATGCTATTGAAAATTGCAGACAAGATGGAACAGAACTTGGAGGTTTTGGCACGAGCAGAAACTTGGGACAATGGTAAAGCTATAAGGGAAACCAGAGCGGCAGATTTACCATTGGCCATTGACCATTTCAGATACTTTGCGGGAGTGATAAGAGCGGAGGAAGGATCGGTTAGTGAATTGGATGCCAATACAGTTGCCCTTAACATTACAGAACCTTTGGGCGTGGTTGGACAGATAATCCCATGGAACTTTCCTATATTGATGGCTACATGGAAACTGGCACCTGCATTGGCTGCAGGGAATTGCGTTATCCTTAAACCTGCAGAACAAACTCCTGTAGGTATTTTGATTTTAATGGAAATGATTCAGGATATTTTACCTGCCGGAGTGCTAAACGTGGTAAACGGTTTTGGAGCGGAAGCTGGTAAACCTTTAGCATCCAGTCCACGCATAAATAAAATAGCATTTACGGGTGAAACGACCACGGGGCAATTAATCATGCAATATGCATCCAAGAATATTACACCAGTAACCTTGGAATTAGGTGGTAAATCACCCAACATCTTCTTTGAAAGCATTATGGATGCCGACGATGAATTTTTTGACAAATGTATAGAAGGCGCCAATATGTTTGCCCTAAATCAAGGAGAGGTATGTACGTGCCCGTCCCGTATTCTTATTCAAGAAAATATTTACGATGCTTTTATAGCACGCGTGATAGAACGGACAAAAGCAATTAAAATGGGTCATCCTTTGAATCCAAATACCATGATGGGGGCACAAGCGTCCAACGACCAATTTGAAAAAATACTTAGTTACATTAAAATAGGGAAAGAAGAAGGTTGCGAAGTATTAACAGGTGGGGAGCAGGCATACAATGAAGGACTGGAAGGTGGTTTTTACATACAGCCTACCCTTCTAAAGGGCAATAACAAAATGCGTGTTTTCCAAGAAGAAATCTTTGGTCCTGTAGCCTGTGTGACCACTTTTAAAGATGAAGCGGAAGCCATAGCAATAGCCAATGACACCTTATATGGGCTAGGTGCCGGAGTGTGGACAAGGGATACGCACCAAGCCTATACGATTTCACGCGCTATACAGGCTGGTCGAGTTTGGGTGAATTGCTATCACTTATATCCTGCTCATGCCCCTTTTGGAGGGTATAAAAAATCTGGTATCGGCAGAGAAAATCATAAAATGATGCTAGCACACTACCGCCAAACCAAGAATATGTTGATTTCCTATGACAAAAAGGCGATGGGATTCTTTTAACAATGAAAAATCGTATGACAATCAAAAGAGTATTAGTAACCGAAAAGGCAGCTGCAATTATTGACCAATTAAAGGATACCCATGGTGAACTTATGTTCCACCAAAGTGGTGGCTGTTGTGATGGTTCTGCCCCAATGTGTTTTACAAAGGGAGACCTAATACTAGATGATAATGACGTTTGGCTAGGCAATATAGAGGGCTGTGATTTTCACATGTCCAAGGATCAGTTTGAATATTGGAAACATACCCAACTCACAATAGATGTTACCCCTGGCAGGGGAGCCAGCTTCTCTTTAGAAATTCCATTGGGCATTCGGTTTCTAATTCGTTCAAGGCTCTATAGCCCCGAGGAATCAGAACAGCTTGCGCCGATTAGAATTGGCGCGTGATAAGTCCAAAATTAAAATGCCCGCATAACCGTGCGGGCTTTATAATTTTCGGCTAATGGTTTCTTTATACTAAATTTGTATCCTTACGTGTTAAATATTGAAGGTGTTCATAAAAAAAATTCTAATCGCCCCTTTTGTTCTATTGGTCCGTTTCTATCAATTGGCGATTTCGCCTTACTTACCTGCAACTTGTCGCTACTCCCCCACCTGTTCTCAATACACCTTAGAAGCGCTAAAAAAACACGGCCTTTTTAAAGGCGGTTGGCTTTCTATAAAACGCATACTAAGCTGCAATCCTTGGGGCGGCAAAGGATATGATCCGGTGCCATAATGGCTGTAATTATAAACTTACACTTCAACTAGAGTTACATTAGTATCAATCCGAAGGGCTATCTGCTATTCATTTTCATGATTTACCACGGCTAAGGGTTTTCAATTTTATTATCTTAGCCTTTTCAAATAAAAAAATATGTATTTGTTAGGTATTACCTGGAACCCAAACGAAACCCTGTTCAATATTGGTTTTGTTCAGATAAAATATTACAACCTTTTATGGATTATCTCCTTTGCCTTGGGGTGGTACTTAATGAAGCGCATCTTCGATAATGAAAAGAAATCAGTAGAGCAATTAGATTCCCTATTCATCCATACCGTTTTGGGAACTATGTTAGGAGCACGTTTGGGCCATGTTATCTTTTACGACTGGGACTACTACAAAAATCATTTGTTAGAAATATTACTCCCTATTCGTGAGAGTAATACGGGGAGTTTATTATTTGGCTTAATTGATGGTTACGAATTTACAGGATTTACAGGACTCGCTAGTCATGGAGCTACCATTGGAGTAATCCTTGGGATGTACATATACACCAGAAAGTTCCCAGAATTTAAACTTTTATGGATTTTGGACCGTATGGTCGTACCTTTTTCTATTGGTGCATTCTGTGTGCGTTTAGGTAACTTTTTTAATTCTGAAATCAATGGAAAAATAGTGGATAAGTCCTTTATTTTCGCAACGAGGTTCATTCGTGATTCAGACGATCTACACCCTTCTAAAGCCTTGGCTATCACAAAGGAAAAAACCCTTAATGCAGCGTATAGCGCCATAGAGAACAATCCAAAATTTGCTCAATATTTGGAAGAGATTCCCTATCGCCACCCAGCGCAACTATACGAAGGCATCTGTTATATCTTTGTTTTTATCGCCCTGTACCACCTGTATTGGAAAACAGAGAAGAAAAACAAACACGGCTATCTTCTGGGCTTGTTTTTAGTACTCTTATGGACGGTGCGCTTCTTTGTAGAGTTCGTCAAGAAAAGTCAAGGGGGTTTCGAAGAATCTTGGGGACTACTCTCTACCGGGCAATGGCTCAGCATCCCATTTATCATCATCGGCCTCTATCTAATGTTCAGGCCCAGTAGTAAAAAGGCTTAATTAATTTAGTGCTATGATTATAAAGAACTGCTTACGGTTTCTTGTGGTATTTCTGTTGTTGTTCTCCTGTAAAGAAAATAACAAGACAAGTATTAAAACCGAAGAAGTCACTTTTACCAAGGAAGGCAATCTAGACATCTTCAAAAAAGAAACAGACTCTATTATAACACAGCTGAATATTGAGTTTGCTGAATCGGAATACGAAACCCAAACCGGATTAATGTACCGTAGGCGTATGGAAAACACCGAAGCGATGCTCTTTATTTTTCCAGATGTAGCCATGCATTCGTTCTACATGAAAAACACAGAAATCCCTTTGGATATTATCTTTATTGATGAAAAAATGAACATCGTAAGTTTTCAGGAAAATGCTGAACCATTTAACGAAAATGGTCTTTCTTCTCGAGTACCCGTAAAATATGTTTTGGAAGTAAATGCTGGACTTGTTAAAGAATGGTCGTTAGCAATTGGAGATCAAATCGCATTCGAAAGAGATTAATCACATGAAATACCTGTTGGCAGGAGAAGAAAGCAATCGCCTTCTATTTAGAACAATAGTTGCATCTGATTATGATGCGTGGCTTCCTTTTCACCAAGAGCCTATGAGTTCACAATATTGGACAGGTCTACCAAAAGACCCCAATACAGCTTGTCAACAGCAATTTGATGCCATCTTTGAACGCTATGCGAATCATACTGGTGGATTGAATGCATTACTAAGCAAAAGAACCAATAGTCTTATTGGACTCTGCGGCCTATTGGTTCAGCGTGTAGACGGAATGGAGGAACTCGAAATAGGGTATTCCATTTTACCAAAATTTTGGTGTAATGGCTATGCTACGGAAGCTGCACAAAAATGCAAGGAAGTAGCCTTTGAAAATGAATGGGTTTCACATTTAATTTCCATCATTCATGTTGATAATTTGCCTTCCAAAAAAGTTGCTCTCAACATCGGTATGCAATTACTGCGAACAACTACCTACAAGACAAACCCAGTAGACATTTACAGCATAGATAACTAATATGAGAACGCATTGGGCCATATTCGTTGATAATGATTCTAACAAATCCTCTTTTATAGAAAAGGTGTTGAAGCACAGCCATCCATTCTTCGAAACTTTTACTGAGAAGAGAGGCACGCTATTCTCCCCGTTGGCTATAAGCGCATTTATTGACAAGGAAGAGCAACATGGTGGCAGTACATTAAATAATGCACAGCAAGCCTTAAAAAACATGTCTAGCGGAGAACAAAAGAAAGCCCTCTTACTTTACATATTTGAAGCACAGCCAGATTTTATCATTCTAGATAATCCGTTTGATCATTTAGATATCCAATTTCAAGCTGAACTGAAAGAAGCACTTACACAAAAAGCACACGAAATTACATTTATACAACTTGTTAGTAGAAAATCTGACGTATTGCCCTTTATAAACTATTATGGCGTTCTAGATGTAGATAAGTTCACTGTGCTTAACTCTGAAAGTATTAAAGATAGCGCTGATTCAAAGCCTCTTTTTAACGAACAGATTCCGAAACCGATACATAGGATTGAAATTATAGCAGACCCCCTAATCGAATTTCGAAATGTCTCTGTTTCTTACAACAATAAACCTATTCTCCGCGATATTTCGTGGAAGGTGCAAAAGGGAGCGTTCTGGCAGCTTACAGGAAAAAACGGATCTGGTAAAACTACAATACTGTCTATGATTTTTGGAGATAATCCCAAAGCGTTCGGACAGGACATATCAATTTTTGGAAAGAAGAAGGGAACAGGCGAAACTGTTTGGGACATAAAAGAAAAGATAGGTTACTTTTCCTCAAACATAACCGATAAATTTAAAGGCAGACATACCGTAGAACACATGCTTATTTCAGGATTTACAGATTCCGTTGGCCTCTATATTCAGCCCACAGAAATGCAAAAACAAGCAAGTAAGGAATGGTTGCTGTTATTACACTTATGGGACAAAAGAAAAACCCTCTTTAAAGACCTTTCACTAGGCCAACAACGCCTTGTGATGACAGCTAGAGCTATGGTCAAACATCCTCCATTATTAATATTAGATGAGCCTACGACGGGGATGGATGATGCATCGGCCCAACTATTGGTAGCACTCGTTAACAAAATAGCTAATGAGACCAATATCAGTATTATTTTTGTCTCTCATCGTAAAGAACCCGGATTATTACCTAAATCAATTTTCGAGTTAGTTATGACCTCTAACGGCTCAATAGGAAATGCTACCCCTTAATGTTGTAAAATAAAAAAGCCGTTACTCCATAAGGAATAACGACTCTTTACTTTGAGTTAGTCTACTTTATTTTTATGCTGTGACTCCTGAGCTTATTTTCTTACCCAATGCATCGTACATAATCGGTGTTGCAATAAACACAGAGGAATACGTACCAACTACTACACCTACAATCATTGCGAACATAAACCCTCTTAAGGATTCTCCACCGAACACAAATATGGTAAGTAATACTACCAATGTGGTTAACGATGTATTTAAGGTTCTACTTAATGTACTGTTTATGGCAGAATTAATATTTTCACCGCCTTTCCAGCCACGCTCTGAAATTATCTCCCTAATACGGTCAAATACAACAACAGTATCGTTCAACGAGTAACCAATAACTGTTAAGATGGCTGCAATAAATGCCTGATCAATTTCCATATTAAAAGGCATCAATTTTCCAAAAATAGAAAACACCCCTAATACAATTAAAACATCATGGAAAACTGCCGCAACAGCTCCCAAAGAGAATTGCCATCTACGGAAACGCAATAAGATATAAAGGAACACTACCGCCAATGAACCTAAAATTGCTAGAAAAGCGTTGTTCTTGATATCATCCGCAATCGTAGGACCTACTTTAACAGATTGCATAATACCGATAGCTTTATCTGCACTACCCACCATGAAATCTTGTTTGGTAACACCGTCTGGCAGGTACTTTTGTAACGAAGTATACAATTTATCCTGTATTTCATTATCCACCTCTATTCCCTCTACATCTACCTTATAAGGCGTTGTAATCTTAATTTGGTTAGACTCTCCAAATGTTTTCACATTTGTTCCACTTCCAAAAACATCATTGAGTTCGGATGCAATTTCAGATGGGTTTACCTGCTGCTCAAAACGAACCGTATAGGAACGCCCACCAATAAAATCTACGCCCTGTTGCAAGCCAGGTCCTGCGAGTAATGAAAATAAACCTACCGCAACCAATACTCCAGAAATCACATAAGCTATCTTTCTTTTAATCAAGAAATCTATATTAATGTTCTTGAAAAGTCCTTTTGTGATGGCCGTAGAGAAATCCAATGTTCTTCCCTTACCGCCTATGTACCAATCTACCAAAAGTCTCGTGATGAATATTGCTGTAAACAACGAAGTAAGAATACCTATCAATAAGGTAGTCGCAAATCCTTTGATTGGACCGGAACCGAAGACAAAAAGTATAATTGCCGTGAGACCAGTGGTAATGTTAGCATCTAGAATAGAAGATAGTGCGTTACTAAATCCATCGGAAACCGCTTGGCTTTTTCCTTTACCCTTTGCTAATTCTTCCTTGATGCGCTCGAATATAAGTACGTTCGCATCAACCGACATACCTATAGTTAATACGATACCCGCAATCCCAGGTAAGGTCAGGACCGCATTTAAACTAGTAAGCACTCCAAATATTAATAGAATGTTTAACAACAAGGCAATGTCAGCAAATATACCCGCTTTACCATAGTAAAAAATCATCCATAACAAAACGACAACCATGGCGATTAAGAAAGACATAAAACCACTATCAATAGCTTCTTGCCCTAATGACGGACCAACAATTTCTGACTGAATGATTTCAGCTGAGGCAGGTAGTTTACCAGCCCTTAAAACATTGGCGATATCTTTGGTTTCATTTACCGTAAAATCTCCAGAAATTTCTGTCCGACCGCCAGAAATACCTCCTACGACGGAACAACCTGGAGCGGTGTACACCTTATTATCCAATACCACTGCGATACCTGTTTGGTTCACATTGGCATCACTTGTCAATTTCTGCCAAAGCTTAGAACCTTTTGAGTTCATACTCATGGTTACGACCGGCTTACTGAATTGATCAAACTCTCCTCTGGCATCACTCACCACATCACCACTGATTCTTGGAGCTCCTTCGCGATTGGACTTTAAAGCATATAAATTAATAATTTCAGTGTCTTCTGTTGCTGGACGTTCCCAAACAAATTTCGTAAACTGAATATCCGCTGGCAACAGTCTTCGTATTTCCGGCATTCTTAAATAGCCGCCAATAGTAGCTGTATCTTTAATTGCAGCTTGAAACATTGCGTTACTTCCTGGGTTAGCAGGAATAAGTAGCTCATAAAGCGGATTTACCTGAGTGGCTAAATCCAAAGAATCTGATGCTACATCAGACAATAAAGAATCTAGCTCAGTTTCTTCTTTAACCTGCTCAGGTTCGTCAACCTTTACAATGCCTTTTAATTTCTCGTTTGCCTGTATTAGAAAGGTACTAAAGCTCGTATTACTTTGCGAATACGTTTCCCAAAATTCCAATTGCGCCGTACTGGATAACAAATCCTGTGCACGCGCAATATCTCTCGCACCAGGTAATTCTACCAAAATACGACCAGAATTTCCTTCCCTTTGAATATTTGGCTGTGTTACTCCAAAACCATCTATACGCTCACGAAGTACTTCAAAAGCAGAGATAATGGACTCATCTATTTTTGTTCTTATGATAGGCTTTACTTCATCATCAGACATCTGAAAGTTAACCTCATCGCTCAATCCCTTGTTCGAGAATATCTCAGGAGAAGCTAATTTAGTGTCTCCCTTAATGTTATCAAACGCCTCAAAAAACAGTTCTATATACGTATCATCACTATTTCTTGATGCAGCATCGGCATCAGCCAAAGCTTTGTTGAAAACAGGGTTTTTGGTATTATTAGCCAAGCCCTTTAAGATATCCTTTACAGAAATCTGGAGCGTAACGTTGATACCGCCTTTAAGGTCTAATCCCTTGTTTAGTTCTTTTTTCTTGGCTTCGGCATAGTCGGTATAACCGAGAATGGTATTGTCGCTTATGGAGTCTAAATAACTGGCCTCTAAGGCCTCACGTTTAGAAACATAATCGTCTTCCGACTCTGAAATACGGCTAGTAGCGAATACTTCTGCCTCGTTTTCTACTTTACTTGTGATAAAAGT
>CBDUKC010000116.1:0-9788 GCA_965367705.1 uncultured Maribacter sp.
ATTTGATCTTGATATTTATCCAAAGCAGCCACCTTCCCCTTTTCTATATTATCTAATAGGGCCTTGTAACTATCTTTGACATCATTACCCAAAAAATCATTTTCTGATCCTGAAAGTGCTTTTTTAATTGCTTCTTCAGCTTTGGTTTCGAAAGAGAAATCACTTGCTTTTACAAAACTTTTAAAATTATTGAAGTCGGCGTTTGAGAACTTAAAATCATCAATGGAGCCCAATGTGTTGCCGTAGTGGTAATCAGTAGCATAATCGAAAATCACATTGTTTTGTAGCAATGCTTTGGTAAGGTCGTTCGTTTTTGAAGCGGCTATTTCAATGTCTGGAAGCACTCCGCCACCATCTTGTACCTTTCTGCCATTACGCGTGGTAAAGTCATTGAATTCTGTATTGCGAACGGCTTTCCCTTGATCGTCCCTGTTCCAATAGTCCAGTGACTGTATGCATCGGCCTGAAGCCGTATAGTATCTTGAAATAGTCACTTTTAACTGTGTGCCGTAGGTAAGTTTTAAGGGGCGCTGTACCAGTCCTTTTCCAAAACTACGTGCGCCCATAATTACGGCCCTATCTAAATCCTGTAAACTTCCAGAAACAATTTCACTTGCCGAGGCACTTCTACCGTTTACAAGCACCACCAAGGGAATTTCCGTATCTACCGCTTTGTTTTTAGTTTTATACTCCCGATTGAATTTTTTTACTTTTGATTTGGTAGTAACAATCAACTCACCCTCGGGCACGAAAAGATTGGTTACGTTTATAGCTTCCGAAAGTAGTCCACCAGGATTATCCCTAAGATCTAGTATAATCTTCTCTGCCCCCTTGTCTTTTAAGTCAATTAAGGCTGACTTCGTCTGCTCAGATGCTTTTGCGTTGAACTTGGATAGCACAATGTAGCCGGTATTATCGTCTATCATGCTATGAAAAGGTACTGCATCGACTTCTATACCTTCACGTTTAATGTTTGTACTGCTTATTTTATTTTGTCGTTTGTAGGTTATAAATATGGATGTTCCATTTGCACCTTTTAACAGTTCACTGGCATTATCTTCAAAATCGGCCACTTTAATATCACCAATTTGAATGATTTCGTCGCCGGCCTTTAATCCTGCCTTGTCTGCTGGGTAGCCTTCATGGGGCTCTACGATAAGCAACCTGTCCTTATAGGAACGTACAAGCGCTCCGATGCCAGAATATTCACCTGCATTATTTATACGATAGGCTTCTACATCTTGCTCGTTTAGAAATTTGGTATAGGGATCTAAACCTTCCAGCATGTTTTTTATGGCCGTATCCATTAATTCAGCAGGGTTGGTTTCATCCACATAGTTCATGTTCAACTCCTTAAACAGCGTCGTGAAGATTTCTATCTGTTTGGCAATCTCAAAAAAGTCGCTTTTAAAACTGCTGCCTACAACAAGAAATGTAAGGGCTATGATAGGTACTAGAACCCTCTTTCTAACTATTTTTTTCATCTGAACAAAATTAAAGTAATCAATAGATTAATCTACGTGAAATAAGACGCCCCTATTTAATCAAAAAAGACTAAGGTCTTTCTTGTATTGTGGCATTAAATTTTTTCAGCAAAAGAACCATTTTACGCTGTACCACCTCAAAAGGAAGTGCTTCCTTACCAAGGTATAAAAATAGAAACGTAAACTTATCTTCTGTATTGTTAAAAACAACAGCTTTGTTTAACCTGTAGGACTCCCTCAAAAGTCGTTTAAGGTGATTGCGAGACACAGCGCTTTTGAAATTTTTTTTAGGCACGGCCACTCCAGCTTGTATTAAAGCGTCTTGCTTGTCAACTCTTAAGTAGATTAATTTTATGGGAAAAACGGTAAGCGTTTCCCCTTTTGCAAACAATTGCGTTATGCGTGTTTTACTTTTTAATTTTTCTTTTTTTGGATACGTAAATTCCACTTAGTTCGGTATTAATTAGCACCCTAATTTTTTGTATAGCTTTCCGTAGATAGAGAATATAGAGGATTGCCACAAAGGGATTGAGATGTTCCGTTTTCTAATTAAAATAATCGAAAATAGAACAAGCCAATCTACTACTCCCCAGCCTGCCAAACGTTGTTCTCTGCGTTTACATCCGCCATCAATAGTGAGGGGTCCAATACAATAGCTTTTATGCTAGACATGGGTTTGCGTAGTGTAAACTCATAACTAGGGTTGGTCCAAGGCCAATCTTCTAGAACGGTACGGTTAATGGCAGGGTAGGGATTGTCTTTTTCGCCTCGCATCATTCGCAAAGGGGCATAAAACGTTTCGCGGGTATCATCTGTGTAAACGACTAAAACATCCATGGGCATGGGCATAAGGCCAATACGCTCCAGGGTTACTGTAGTTTCCGAACCGTTAGCAACCACTGATTTTATTCCATAGTCAATAGTGTTGGTGGTTTGTGTCCAATCCATTAAATACCAGTCCAATTCTAGACCTGAAACTTTTTCTGCACTTTGTTTAATATCATTAGGTACTGGATGTTTGAATTTAAAGTCGGCAAAATATTTTTTTAATGTTTCCATTAATTTATCCTGCCCAATAACATAGCCTAATTGTGATAAAAACAGGGCTCCTTTACTATAGGCTGAAGCACCATAGGCAGCGTTTACAGCATAACGATCAGCATGTGTGCTCTGCGGATGCTCTTTTCCTGATGCAACTAGGTTAAAATAGCTCCTGTACGAGCCTTCAAAAGGATTTGCCTTATTCTGTTCCATGATTTCGTTCATACAAAGACTAGATATGAAGGAGGTAAAACCTTCGTCCATCCATTCGTGTTTGACCTCGTTGGTAGCCAAAACAAACTGAAACCACGAGTGCGCCAGCTCGTGTACCGTTACACCAACCAAGCTTCCAAATTTTCGTTCGCCTGTAATTAAGGTACTCATGCCGTATTCCATGCCGCCGTCGCCGCCTTGGATAACGGAGTATTGATCATATGGATATTCACCAACAGCAGAATTAAAAAATTCCATTGCTGCTGCCGTTTTGGGCTGTAAGTTTTCCCAGTTTTCTAGAATCTCTGGATTGTTCTTGTACAAAAAATGCAGGGTAGGACCGTTTTCCATCTGTAAAGTGTCGTGTAGGTATTCCGGATCGGCGGCCCACATAAAATCATGTACCATTGGCGCCTTGAAATGCCATGTTAAGGTCTTCCCTTTTTGCTTCTTTACTTTAGTTCCGGCAGCTTCATAACCATGTCCTATTTCCTGCGGATTCTGTAAATACCCCGTACCACCAACGGTGTAGTCCTTATCAATGGTAAGTTTTATATCAAAATCTCCCCACACACCATGAAATTCACGGGCAATATAAGGATCTGCATGCCAGCCTTCAAAATCGTATTCCGCTAATTTAGGATACCACTGCGCCATAGATAGCGCAACACCTTCAGAATTATTTCTTCCAGACCTTCTAATCTGTAGCGGAACCTGTCCTTTAAAAGTCATCTCAAAAGTCGTTTTTGCACCTGGCGAAATCGGTTTTGCTAAGTCTACGATCAGTACGGTACCTTCTTCATTAAAAGAAACGTTTTGGCCATCTTGTGTTAAGCTCTCTGCGTGTAAGTAGCCCATTTCACTTTCTGATAATATGGAAATACGGCTCTTTTTATCCTCGGTCATCATTCTGCTATCTGGATCTGCAATGCTTTGTAATCGCATATCCATTTCACTTCCTGGTTGGAAAGCATTGAAATATAAATGAAAATAAACTCTATTTAATTCCTCTGGAGAATTATTGGTGTAGACCAATTTCTGGGTACCTGTGTATTGGAAACTATCCACATCCATATCCACTTCCATGGTATAATCTACGTGTTGTTGCCAGTAAGAACTTTGATTTTGAGCTAAACCAAAAAAGGCAACCCCTTGAAATAATAGAACAGTTAAAAGTAAACGCATAGTTGTCATCTTAAATTTGTGTTTTGTTATAGTTGCATTTTTCCTGAAGCCACTTGGGATGCCATGATCAATGCATTGTAAGCATTGACAATTTTACCGGATACCGAAATAGATTGGAGTGTAGCCGATTTGGAACTATCTCCACCTAAGACCACCTTAGTTTTAATTGGCAAGCCAGATTGTAAAATAATCTTTTTCACCTGTGATGCTGTTAAGTTTGGATATTGAGAAAATAATAGGGCAGCAACACCAGCAACGGCAGGCGCGGCCATAGAAGTACCCGGTGAAAACTCATATTCATTGTTAGGATAAGAGGAATAAATATCTGTTCCGGGAGCAAAAATATCTACATTTATCTTCCCGTAGTTTGAATAGCTTGCCAACAACGTTGACCCATAATTAGGGTCAAGCGCACCTACTGTGATTACATTATCTGCGAATTCAGCGCCATTGTTTATCTGATCGTTTGGAAAATTAGGGTTGGAAGCATCGTCCAAATCTGCCCCATCGTTACCCGCAGCATGCACAAAAAGAACATCTTTCTTTGCAGCATATTTTATTGCATCGTACACCCATTCAGCTTTTGGAGAGAATGATTTGCCAAAACTACCGTTAATGACTTTTGCTCCGTTATCTACAGCATAGCGTATACCTAATGCAATATCTTTGTCATACTCATCTCCGTTTGGTACGGCACGGATACTCATGAGGGCTACATTGTTTGCTACACCGTTGGCCCCAATGCCGTTGTTCCGTTCAGCAGCAATAATACCCGCAACATGTGTTCCATGGCTCTCATCATCAACACGATTGTTTGGATTTCCGTTTCCGTAGCCTGTATCGTTCAAATTATAAGGGTCGTCTCCAACGATTGTTCTACCGTTAAAGTCTTTGTTGAGGTTGTACTCTAATCGCTCCGTAAAATATTTTAAGTTATCCTCTGTTAGTTCTAGTTGATTACCAAGAAATTTGATTCCATCGGTCAATTCCTTTAGCACCGCAGGAATTGTTTCTTTGATGTCGAACATTTGAAGAAGTACTGACTGACTTTTTTGCATACCTTCATTTTCAGCTTTTATCTCAGCCACATCTTCTTTTGTATAGCTCTCTTTTCCTAAATGTTTTTTAACATCTGAATCTGCTTGCTTTACTGCTATTAATATTTGCTCGTATTGCTCTTTGTTCTCCAATAATTGTTGTTTGTTCTTCAGTAATTGTTGTTTGCTCTGAAGCGCTTTAGAATACGAGCTTTCCAATTCGGATTTGGCTTTTAAAAGTGTGGCTTGGTCCCCAATGTTGAGGCGAAGCATGCGAACATATTCCAATTGCTCGTTATAGGATTCGCCCAAAAAATTGTACCCATGTATGTCGTCCACATAACCGTTCCCGTCATCATCTTTATTGTTCCCGGGCTTTTCACCTTTATTGGTCCATAGCACATCGTCCAAGTCCTCATGGCTTAAGTCCATGCCTGAATCCAAAACAGCAACGATGACCTTTTTTCCTTTTTTGTTTTTAATGATGTCTTCGTAGGCCTTGTCTACGCTCATACCAGGAATGGTGTCAGACACCAAGTCTAAATGCCCCCAGTTTTGTTTTTCGGCAGAGGTAAGATCAGATATCTTTAACGGGGTAGTGTCTATGTTTGCAACCGGGGTAAGAACTAATCCTCCTGTACTGCCGCAACCTATTAGAACAAGCAGCGAAAGAAGAAAAATGGACTTTGAAATACGATTGGTCATAATTTTATTTATTGTTAATGGAATGTTTTATATTTATTTTGAATCGTTTAGGGTTAGGGCTGTTGTGGCCCGTAATCGACAAATATATCAATTAAAGAGTTCATTAAAAGTGTAAATGGTGTCTAAACGAACACCTTTTTCGGTCTGTTTAACGGTACATAATTGGTTATGTGCATCATGTTCAAAATAGAGATAGATTTCGTTTTCTGCGGCATAGTTCAAGAAAGCCTCTTTCTCTTTAAGTGTAATCAACGGCCGGGTATCATATCCAATGACATAAATCAAAGGAATATGGCCAACTGTTGGAATAAGATCAGCTACAAAAACGATGGTTTTACCCTTGTAGGTAATTTGAGGAAGCATTTGTTTGTCTGTATGTCCGTCTACAAAATGGATACCAAACCCTAATTCTGATTTTTTACAATAGGGAAGCTGTGAAAGGGGCAAAAAATTTAGCTGACCACTCTTTTGCATAGGAAGCAGATTTTCACTCAAGAAAGAGGCTTTTTCCCGCGGGTTAGGTTCTGTTGCCCATTTCCAATGCGCTTCGTTTGTCCAAAATTTAGCATTTTTAAAAGCAGGCTCATACCCTGTGCGGTCTTTATTCCATTGTATACATCCCCCACAGTGATCAAAATGTAGGTGTGTCATGAAAACATCTGTAATATCGTTTCTATGAAAACCTTGGGCAGCCAAGGAGGCATCTAAATTGTAATCGCCCCAAAGATGGTAATACCCAAAAAACTTATCGGATTGTTTATGACCTAGGCCCGTATCTATCAGGGTTAGCCTGTCTCCATCTTCAATTAAAAGACTCCGCGCCGCAATGTCTATGAGATTGTTGGCATCCGCTGGATTTGTGCGTTGCCAAATGGTCTTGGGGACTACGCCGAACATGGCACCGCCATCTAACTTAAAATTACCGGTTTCTATGGGGTAAATCTTCATAGGGGGCAAAATAATAATTACTATTGAAACGCTTACAGTATTAAGAATAGTTTATCATTTAGGACTTAGATAAAAAAGCCTATTTTTAGCCCTTACACTAAATCCAGTTGAAAAAATTAGAACGTAGCTTGTCCCTTACTTCTGTTGTTGCCATTAGTATTGGCGGTATGCTGGGTAGTGGAATATTTGTGCTCCCAGGCTTGGCGGCAGCAAAAACAGGGTCATCGGTTTGGCTGGCTTATCTTTTGGCCGCAGTCTGTATTTTGCCAGCAGCCTTGTCAAAATCTGAGTTAGCTACCGCAATGCCTTCATCAGGAGGGACTTATGTTTATATTGAGCGTGCTTTTGGACCACTTTTTGGCACCATTGCAGGAATTGGTCTTTGGCTTTCCCTATTGCTTAAAAGTGCTTTTGCCTTGGTTGGGTTTGGCGCCTATCTAACTATTTTAATTGATATAGAGCCAGGCCTAACCAAATATGTAGCGCTCGTTTTTCTGGTGATTATTCTGTTTTTAAATATTTTGGGCGTAAAGAAAGTAGGAAAGGTTCAAATAGTAATTGTTTCCATAAGCTTAATAAGTCTTGCCATAATTTTAATTTTTGGACTTCCAAGGACTTCTACAGCACTATTAGATCCTTTTATGCTTAATGGTAATACAGGACTATTCTCTACGGTCGCTTTTGTATATATTTCCTATGCTGGTGTAACTAAAGTTGCCGCCATAGCCGGAGAGATTAAAAACCCTAGTGTTAACCTTCCAAGAGCGATGATTTTATCGCTCTTTATTATGACCACAATTTATGTTGTAGTGGCATTTGTGCTTGTGGGTAACCTTCCCTTGGAGGAATTAAAAACAGACATCAAACCTATTTACACTATTGCCCATCTTTTGGGAGGGAATGTTATTGGCTATATAGCTGCTATTGTAGGGGTAATTACATTAATATCTATGGCGAATTCGGGAGTGCTTGCAGCTTCCAGATTTCCTTTCGCCATGGCTATAGACAAGTTGTTGCCAGATTTTATGTCTAAAATACACACCAAGTATTTAACACCCGTTGTAACTATCGCAATGACATGTTTTGTAATGGCGATGGTTATTTTGTTTTTAGATGTGGAAAAGATCGCAAAATTAGCTAGTGCATTTATGGTGATGATGTTCATTCTCGTAAACGCTTGCGTAATTGTGTTGAGGGAAACTTCCGCACAATGGTACGCTCCTCCTTACAAATCTCCGTTGTATCCTTTTGTACAATTATTTGGTATAGGTAGTGGTATTGCTTTATTAATTTTACTTGGCCTAGGACCTTTAATAGCCATTATTGCAATTTTTATTTTGGGAGTGTTCATCTATTTTTATTTCGGGAAAGACGCTACTAGAACAGGGATTTTAAGAAAATATGGACACCGACCAGCATTGTATCTTTTTTATAAACGAAAAGGTAAAGAGATAACATATAGAAACAACCAATCGGAAGTATTACAAAACTTAGATGGAAAGTTAGCTTCGAATGCAGGCGTAGTGGTGCCGCTTTTGGGGAATGAAACATCTCCTGAAATGCTAGTTGAAATTGCGGCTGCAATAAACAAAAGGGATAAAATACAAACGGTCAATATTACAGAGGTGCCCAATCAAACATTTTTGGATGCTATGGTAGCCGAAAGTCCAAAGATAAATTCATTGGAACGACGGATTTCTCAATTGGCCATTTCTAAAAATCTAGCAATTGATTTTGAAGCAGCCGTTACACATGAAATTTCGGATACAATTCATGAACTAAGTAATCAAACGCATTGTGATTGGTTGGTTATGGGTTGGAACGGTAGGGCTCACAGCGGTATTTTGGTAAGTAACCCTATAGGGTGGTTGTTAACCAACATAAATTCGGATTTCGCTCTTTTTAAAGATGTAGGGGTTAGACATATTGGAAAGGTACTTTTAGCGCTTAGGCCAGGGCGTAAAGACAAAAATTTTGTAGCCGTAGCGGATAGAATTTGTGGTTTTTATGGCGCTTCATTAACCTTGTTACACGTTGTTTCAGAAAGCATGAGCGAAGAAAACGAGGAAGCTATGCGCGAGAATTCTTTAAAAATTTTAAAGAAAGTACCTGTTCAAAGCACACTGCTAATCGAAAGAAACAATGATCCTATTTCTACGATTGCAACGATGTCCGCTAGCTATGATCTATTGATTTTAGGCACGCCACAAAAGGATAATTGGCTAAGTATCTTGTTTGGCACGGGCAAGGACAAATACACAGAAAGATCTGCTTGTTCGGTGTTACGACTTACCATGAAGGATCATTAATTTGATTTTAAACGAAGCACAATACTCGGTGTTTAAATTATTATTTTTACCAAAAAGGAAAGCATGGTAGAATTAGCAGGAATCATTATTCTAGGTATTGTTGCACAATGGGTAGCATGGCGTTTAAAGTTACCCGCTATCTTACCTTTAATTTTAATCGGACTAATTGTAGGCCCGCTAGCTACTTTATATACAGAAGATGGCGGAAAATTGATTGAACCTATTTGGAATGGAGAGAAAGGGTTGTTTCCAGGTGAGGGGCTTTACTATTTTGTATCCTTGGCTATAGCGGTTATTTTGTTTGAAGGTGGACTTACGCTAAAGCGGTCTGAGATAAAGACTGTAGGTCCGGTAATTAGTAAATTGATTACCTTAGGTTCTTTGGTCACGTTTTTATCAGCTGGCTTGGCCGCACACTTTATATTTGAACTTAGTTGGCAGATTTCCTTCTTATTCTCTGCCTTGATTATTGTTACAGGCCCTACGGTAATTACACCAATTCTTAGGAATATTCCTTTAAAGAAAGATGTCTCTACCATTTTAAAATGGGAAGGAATCTTAATAGATCCTATTGGTGCATTGGCAGCCGTATTGGTTTTTGAATTTATAAGTGTTGGCGGCGGCGAAGGCTACACTTTGACTGCCTTAATCGAGTTTGGAAAAATCTTGCTCTTTGGTTTTACCTTCGGTTTTACCTTTGCACACGGTCTTGCCTTTGCTATTAAAAAGAGCTTTATACCGCATTATCTTTTAAATGTTGTTTCATTATCGGTGGTATTATTGGTTTTTGTAGAGTCAGAAATTTTTGCGCACGAGTCTGGACTCTTGGCCGTTGTGGTTATGGGCATGGTTATGGGAAATATGGA
>CBDUKC010000117.1:0-9751 GCA_965367705.1 uncultured Maribacter sp.
TCTAAGACGGAAAAAGAGTCCATTTTGGTGCAACTAAAATTCGATTTTTAATAAAGCCTACCTATCGGAAGAAAAGCAGTTAATGGTGCTTCGTTTGATCTATACGTAACCTGTTGTAAGTAGGTTGTGGTTAATAATTGACCAGGGAGTAATTCCATTTCTAATCCAGCTATAAACAAACAAACCAGCACCTCATTTCAATTCTCTGTAATATTGATGATAACAGAACGGATAGAAAAGCGATTTTCATGAGTTCTTATATCGTTCGTAAAACCTAAAAGCGATCCTAATTTCGTATCGTGATATTCAAAATACATGTCAAAAAAATAAGTTTAAGGTTGTTTTTTGTTCACTTAGTCTGTGATTTTGTTCATCCTTTACATTCATAAATGAATTTAATTTATATGAAGGCTTAAACAAGACTGTTAATCGTTCCCTTTAATTTGAGACCTATAAACCGTTTTAATAACTTTATCAGCTATTACTTTGAAAAAGATTATTAATATTATGTATTAAATATGGATATTGGAAATTACGACGATGCCGTACGAAAGTTTTATAAAACATTAAAGATAACCCAGCTACCCGTCTCTTCTTGGGATTTTTATGCCGTAAATTTTGATAAAGTTTGTGAAACGTCAAACGACATTACATCCCTTTCTAAAATTGCTAAGGAAAATTCATGGACTTTTGACCACAATATATTTGAGGAGGAACTTCAGGAAAAAGAACATGTTATTGTGGTTACAGATGCAAAGTTAAATATCGTTTACGCTACAAATAACATTTGGAAAATGAACGGTTACAGACCCGAACAGATTATTGGTAACAAACCAAACATGTTCCAGGGGGAAAAAACATGTAAGAAATCTTTAGAGTTGATTTCAACAGCCATAAAAGAGGAAAGATCCTTTGAGACTATAGTAACCAATTATAGACAAGATGGATCCACTTATAAGTGTTGGATTCATGGTCAACCTGTATTTAACAAAACAGGAGATGTTATAAATTTTATAGCTTTCGAACGTGAAGTAGCCTAAAAAGAAAGAAAACAAAAAACCCGCTTATAGCGGGTTTTTTTTATGTTCCTTAATTATACTAGAAGTTACAACTTTCTATTTCTGTAACACGTAACGTATTAACCATACCCTTATCTTTAATGGGCATGGCAGCCAAACTTACCAACATATCTCCAACTTCCAAAAACCCTTTTTTACAAGCTATGTTATTCACATCATCGATTGTTTCATCTGTAGAAACATACTTGTCGTAATAAAATGCCTTTACTCCCCATAATAAATTTAATTGGGTAAGTATACGTTTATTAGATGTAAACACAAGTATATGCGCACTTGGTCTCCAAGCAGAAATTTGGAATGCCGTATAACCACTATTAGTCAATGTAGAAATAGCTTTCGCCTTTATCTCATTGGCCATTAGCGCTGCGTGGTAACAAACAGATTTTGTAATAAAGCGTTTGGTTCTAATATGAGGAGGTTCATGGGGAACTTTTATCAGTTCACTCCCCTCTACACTTTTCAAAATACTTGTCATCTTTTCTATCACCTGAACAGGGTAATTTCCAACCGAGGTTTCCCCAGATAGCATTACCGCATCCGCACCGTCCATTACCGAATTGGCAACATCGTTTACCTCTGCCCTTGTAGGAGTAAGACTCGTAATCATGGTTTCCATCATCTGGGTAGCAATAATTACTGGTATTCTTGCCTTCTTTGCCCTTAAAACCAATTGTTTTTGAATCAATGGAACTTCGTGAGCAGGAACTTCAACTCCCAAATCTCCACGAGCTACCATTAAGCCATCACAGTACGCTACAATCTTGTCTATATTCTCAACTGCTTCTGGCTTTTCAATTTTCGCAATAATAGGAATCTTATGCTTGGAATGTTTACTAATAATATTCTGCAAATCAATAAGATCTTGACTAAACCTTACGAAGGAAAGTGCTATCCAATCCACATCCAAAGAGATTGCGTATTCAGCATCTTTAATATCCTTTTCCGTAAGCGCAGGTAAGGATATGTTTGTATTGGGAAGGTTTACCCCTTTCTTAGACTTTAAAGGACCACCTTGTATCACTTTTGCCTTGACCTCTGTCTCACCATTAGTTGCAACAACTTCAAACATCAACTTTCCGTCATCCAAAAGTATTCGTTCCCCAGCTTTCACATCCCTTGGAAACTCTTTATAATTCATATATACTCGTTCGGCGGTACCTTCAAAAGGCTCTCCTGTAACGAAGGTAATCTCATCTCCAGGGCTTACTACAACTTCTCCAGCCATAACCCCAACACGTAACTTGGGGCCTTGTAAATCTGCAAGAATAGAAGTGTTAATTTCCAATTCTTCGTTCAATTCACGAATCATGGCTACACGCTCCTTTACATCTTCATAATCGGCATGCGAAAAGTTAATTCTAAAAACGTCTACCCCTGCTAACATCATGCTTCTAAGCACATCTTTTGTACTGGTAGCAGGCCCGAGGGTAGCTACAATCTTTGTCTTTTTTTTGTTTGGCATACTTAAAATATTAAGTTTTTCTTTGATTTTAATTTATCTGTTCCTACCATATACACCATCATTACTTTGGGAATTTTGGTTAGAACCTTCACTATTTCTTCACCTTGCAGTCCTTGATCTTCTTCTATCTTCAGAAAATAGTCTACATCCTTATATTCAGGTACAAGCCTAGGTTTGCTATATGTTGTTTCGTTTTGAAACAAGTCGTTGTTTACTTGCAACTCTTGTTTTGCACTTTGATTTGAAATAAGAACCCAATACCTATCATGAAATCGATCTTCCCAATCAAACCATGGAAAAGAACTGTTTTCCGATAAATCAAAGTCCTTCTTTGATCTTTTAAAATTTGCTTTTAGCTCTTGATTTAAATGATAAACCATGGCATAATCCTCCAAAGCACTATGAATTGCAATCAAAAGAAATGAATCATCGTAAAAATCCTCGTTTATTTTGTAGACTGCTGCCATAGTTAAAACAAGACGTAAATATAGGATTATTCACGAATAAAGCCTAAAAACAAGCATCTTTAAGCTGTATTAAAAGTTATAAAAACAATAGTATTTTGTTGTAAAAAAGGGATTCACTTCTTCATCTTGTCCTGCAGTGCAAAAAAGGCCCTTTTAGAAGCACGTTCTTCTGCCTTTTTTTTTGATGTAGCTCTAGCTTTTGCGACTACTGCATCTCCAATAGATAGTTTAACGGCAAAATGCTTCAAAGAATCATTTCCTGTGTCATCGTAAACATCGTATTTGAAAGATTTTTTTTGCTTTTGACACCATTCAATAACAAGGCTTTTGTAACTAATTACCCTGCCTTCTAACTGCTCTATATCTACATAAGGCTCTATGACCCTTTTTTTTATGAATTTCTCACAATAAGGATAGCCCCGATCCAAGTAAATAGCTCCTACCAAAGCTTCAAATACATTGCCGTGTATATTTTCACCAAAATGGGATTTGGGAATCCTGCTTTCTACAAAGTCTATTAATTTTAGGTCTTTTCCTAGTTCGTTCAGATGTTCCCTGCTCACTACCTTTGATCGCATTTTTGTCAGGTATCCTTCGTCACCGTTGGGCACTTCACTATATAAATGTTTAGAAATAATTGTGCCTAACATAGAGTCGCCTAAAAACTCTAAACGCTCATAATTCATTGCGTTTCCATCCTTGTCACGCTTATTCATAGACCTATGAAGAAACGCCTTTTTGTAGTACTTTAAGTTCTTTGGCTTAAAACTAAGAATTTGTTTTATCCCTAAAAAAAAATCCCCATCCTCTTTGGGATGGGAATTGAATATATTTTTAGGAAACTCCATTAACTATTTTACTTTATTTTTTTGAAGACTACGCAAGCATTGTGCCCTCCAAAACCAAAGGTATTGCTCATCGCAACGTTTACCTCCCGTTTTTGGGCTTTATTTAATGTTAAATTTAAACTTGGGTCTATGTTTTCATCTATTGTAGTGTGATTAATGGTAGGTGGCACAATACCGTGTTCCATAGACAATATGGAAGCAATGGCCTCAATGGCTCCAGCGGCTCCCAACAAATGCCCTGTCATAGATTTCGTAGAATTAATATTGATGTTCTTGGCGTGTTCCCCAAATACTTTAGAAATAGCCTTGAGTTCCGCAACATCTCCTAATGGAGTAGATGTACCATGTGTATTAATGGCATCTACTTCATTTATGTTCATTCCCGCATCTCGCAGGCAATTCTCCATTACCTTTACAACTCCTATGCCATCTGGATGAGGAGCGGTCATGTGATAAGCGTCACTAGAAAGTCCACCACCGGCGACCTCCGCATATATCTTAGCTCCCCTTGCCTTGGCATGTTCGTATTCCTCAAGTACTAATGCTCCTGCGCCTTCTCCAAGTACGAATCCGTCCCGAGTAGCGTCAAAAGGCCTTGAAGCTGTTTCTGGACTGTCATTCCTTGTAGATAAGGCGTGCATAGCTCCAAAACCACCCATGCCTGCAATGGTAACCGCTGCTTCGCTACCTCCCGTAACAATTACGTCACAATGTCCTAAGCGTATGTAGTTTAATGCATCTATCATAGCGTTCGCTGCAGAGGCACAGGCAGAGACCGTCGTGTAGTTAGGTCCCATAAAACCATGTTTAATTGAGATGTTACCTGGGGCAATATCAGCAATCATTTTAGGTATAAAAAATGGATTAAAACGCGGTGTTCCATCTCCTGCGGCAAAGTTCAGTACCTCGTTTTGAAACGTTTCGAGACCACCTATACCGGCACCCCAGATAACTCCAACACGAAATTTATCTATTTTGTCCAAATCAAGTTTAGAATCCAAAATAGCTTCATCTGAAGAGATAAGAGCATATTGCGCAAACTTATCGAGTTTACGACCTTCCTTTCGTTCAAAATGGTCCTCGATATTATAATTTTTTAGTTCACAGGCGAATTTTACCTTGAATTTTTCCGCATCATAGTAGGTAAGTGGTGCAGAACCACTTTTACCGCTTATAAGACCGTTCCAATATTCCTCAATATTATTACCAATTGGGGTAAGTGCCCCTAATCCGGTAACCACAACTCGCTTTAATTGCATTGAACTTTGTTTTAGTTTAAACTATAAACCAATGTACATTAAAAAAAATTATCCATGCGGAGATTTACCACATGGATAATTTTAAACTCTATTTCAGAGAAATCATAAATTATTTCGCTTCTTCTATATAGCTGATTGCTTGGCCTACTGTCGCGATGTTCTCAGCTTGATCATCTGGAATCTGAATATCAAATTCTTTTTCGAATTCCATAATCAACTCTACAGTATCCAATGAATCTGCCCCTAAATCGTTAGTAAAGCTAGCTTCTGTTACCACTTCGTTTTCATCAACTCCTAATTTATCAACGATGATAGCTTTAACTCTTGATGCAATGTCTGACATAATAATATTGGTTTTAAAAATTTAAATTGATGGCAAAAATAAAAAACTTTGGTTTAATAACACGTTTTGTCGTTAAAATGTGTTGTAATTTAATCAAATTAAATACAAGAGTGGTAATTTTACCTTAATAATTATTTTGTTTTGGCAAGGTTTAAAGGTTGCGGAAAAAAGTAGTTGAATATCAGATATTTGCTTATTAAACGTTGGGTTCTCTATTCTTTAACTTTGTTCGTTTTTCCATGCCGCGGTTAAAAAGCTATATTTCTTTACACTAAATCCATTATTTTTTGAAACCTAAACAAATTGTATTACTTGCCTCCGGTTCCGGTTCTAATGTAGAAAACATAGCTACTTATTTTGAGCAGGACCCAAACATTACCATCGCCGCTGTACTTACTAACAAAAGGGATGCCAAAGTTCTCGATAGGTGCATAAAGCTAAAAATCAGCGCGTTATATTTCAATAAACAAGCCTTTACCGGGAGCGATTGTGTCCTAAAGCTCCTAAAATCATTAAACCCAGACCTCATTGTGTTAGCTGGTTTTCTTTGGAAAATCCCTGCAAATCTTATAACAGCATTCCCAAACAAAATAATAAACATACATCCGGCACTTTTACCAAAATATGGTGGAAAAGGAATGTACGGGATGCAAGTTCACCATTCCGTGAAAGAGAATAAGGATACTGAGACAGGGATTACCATACACTATGTTAACGATAATTATGATGAAGGAGCTATAATCCATCAGGCCAAAACAAATATTCTACCGGGAGATTCTGTTGAACAAATTGCTAAGAGGGTGCATCAATTAGAGTATGAACATTTTCCTAAAATAATAGCGAAATTATTATCTAGAAAAGGTTAATGGGTCACATCTGTCCGTTTGAGCCCAGTCAACTATCTTTTTATGAACATGAATTTCAACTAGGCAGAGTGTAAGAAAAGAGAAACATGGCAAAAAAAACAAAATTCTATGTAGTGTGGAAAGGCAAACAACCAGGTATTCATAAAAGTTGGGTAGCTTGCAAAAAAGCGATTGAAGGTTATAAAGGGGCAGAATATAAATCCTTTGAAAATTTTACCCAGGCACAAAAAGCCTTTAATGGAAGCTATGCAGCGTACAAAGGGAAGAAAAAAGAAGAAAAAGTGCTTTCTCCCCAAGAATTGGTGAAAATCGGGCAACCTAATTACCATTCTATTTCAGTCGATGCAGCTTCTAGCGGAAATCCCGGAATCATGGAATATCAAGGTGTCGATACCAAAACAAGAAAGAAACTCTTTAAACAAGGGCCATTTCCTCAAGGGACTAACAATATTGGAGAATTTTTGGCTATTGTACATGGACTTGCATTTTTACAACAGAATAAAAGTGATCGTATCATCTACACAGATTCCCGTACCGCTATGAGTTGGGTGCGCAAACAAAACTGCAACACAAAATTGGCAGAAACAGAAAAAAATAGAGATTTGTTCGACTTGATACGTCGTGCAGTGGCCTGGCTAAAGAACAATTCTTATACTACGCCCATTGTTAAATGGGAGACAAAGGCGTGGGGAGAGATTCCAGCAGACTTTGGAAGAAAATAGAAATAACTGATTTTATTTAGATAAATCCTATCCTCATTGATTATGTCCCTTTACGTCTCTCTTTTTTCAAAAATTTATTATTCCATCGAAAACCAATTTATATTAGGCTACTAAAACCGTATATTTGCAGCCTAATTTTAAGTGAAATATGGGTAAACTTATTATTGTAGGGACTGTTGCTTTTGATGAAATTGAGACCCCTTTTGGGAAAACAGATAAAATTTTAGGCGGCGCTGCCACCTTTATTGGATTATCAGCTTCCCAATTTGCAGTAGATTCTACTATTGTTTCTATAGTAGGTGAGGACTTCCCGCAAGAATATTTGGACATTCTCACGTCCAAAAACATCGATATTTCAAACCTAGAAATCGTTAAAGGTGGAAAGACTTTTTATTGGAAAGGAAAATACCATAACGATCTTAACTCCCGAGACACTTTGGTAACCGAACTAAATACTTTGGCAGATTTTAATCCTGTTGTGCCAAAGGCGTACAGGGATGCTGAAGTTGTAATGTTAGGTAATTTACATCCTGGTGTTCAGTTGAGTGTAATTAATCAGATGGAAAAACGACCAAAACTTATCGTATTGGATACGATGAATTTTTGGATGGATAATGCCTTGGACAGTTTATTAGAAACCATTAAGCATATAGACGTCATAACCATAAACGACGAAGAAGCCCGCCAACTTACAGGCGAATACTCATTGGTTAAGGCTGCTCGTAAAATATACGAAATGGGACCCAAGTACGTAGTTATTAAAAAAGGAGAACATGGTGCTTTGTTATTTAACCGTGAACAGATTTTCTTTGCGCCAGCTTTACCTTTAGAAGAGGTTTTTGACCCAACAGGTGCTGGTGATACTTTTGCAGGGGGATTTGCAGGCTACCTGGCCGCCACAGGCGATATGTCATTTGAGAATATGAAGAAGGCCGTAATACACGGGTCTAACCTAGCATCGTTTTGTGTAGAACGCTTTGGGACTGAACGTATGATAAACCTGAACACAAAAGAAGTGAACAAACGTTTACATCAGTTTAAAGCGTTAACACAGTTTGACATTGAATTACAATAATAACAAGCCCCACAATTGGGGTTTTTTTAATATACATATATCTAATGAGTGATGCAATAAAGCATGAGTGTGGTATCTCCGTTATCCGATTGCTTAAACCTTTAGAGTACTATAAAAAAAAGTATGGGTCGGCATTTTATGGTGTGAACAAAATGTATCTAATGATGGAAAAACAGCACAACCGTGGTCAGGACGGTGCCGGTTTCGCCAGTATTAAGTTAGATGTAGATGCAGGGCAACGTTATATGAGCAGGGTTCGCTCTTGTGAACAACAGCCCATCCAAGACATTTTTGCACAAATAAACGACCGTATCAATAAAGAGCTTAAAGAACATCCCGAATATGAAAATGATGTAGCATTACAAAAAAAGAATATCCCGTATATAGGAGAATTACTTTTAGGTCATGTACGTTATGGTACGTTTGGAAAAAACAGTATAGAAAGTGTACATCCCTTCTTAAGACAGAACAATTGGATGCACCGTAATCTAATTGTAGCCGGAAACTTCAACATGACTAACGTTCATGAGCTGTTTGACAACCTCATACAACTGGGCCAACATCCCAAGGAAATGGCAGACACGGTTACAGTAATGGAAAAAATAGGTCATTTTTTAGATGATGCCGTTGCTAAACTTTATAAGGAAATTAAAAAAGAAGGATATACTAAACAAGAGGCCTCCCCTATTATTGCAGAGCGATTAAAATTATCTAAGATTTTGCGGAGAGCCGCTAAAAATTTTGATGGGGGCTATGCAATGGCGGGTTTGCTAGGTCATGGTGACGCTTTTGTTCTTCGAGATCCTGCTGGAATACGACCAGCTTATTACTATAGGGACGATGAAGTCGTTGTAATCGCTTCAGAAAGACCTGCTATACAAACCGTATTCAATGTACCCTATGAGGAGGTAAAAGAATTAGACCCTGGACACGCCATAATTATAAAGAAAAACGGATCTTCCAGCATTAAACGAATTCTAGAACCTACAGAGCGTAAGGCTTGTTCGTTTGAGCGTATTTATTTTTCCAGAGGTAGCGATAAAGAAATTTATCAAGAACGCAAGGAACTAGGCAAACTTGTATTCCCTCAAATTTTAAAGTCAATCGACCACGATATTAAGAACACAGTGTTCTCCTATATACCTAATACCGCAGAAACCTCATTTTTTGGTATGGTAAAAGAAGCACAAAACTACCTAAACAAGAAAAAAGAAGAGCAGATACTGGCTATTGGCTCAAAAATAACAAGTGAAGAACTTCATTCTATTTTAGAGGTTCGCCCAAGAATAGAAAAAGTAGCCATCAAGGATGCAAAACTTAGAACTTTCATCACACAGGATGATAGTAGGGACGATTTAGTAGCCCACGTTTACGATATCTCTTATGGTTCAGTAAAAAAAGGAGATAATCTAGTTATTATCGACGATAGCATTGTCAGAGGCACAACACTTAAGAAAAGTATATTACGCATCTTGGATAGGCTATCTCCAAAAAAGATTATTGTCGTTTCTTCTGCACCACAGATTAGATATCCCGATTGCTATGGTATTGATATGGCGAAATTAGAAGATTTTATAGCATTTAAGGCCGCCTTGGCTTTGCATGAAGATGAGGGGTCAATGCACATAGT
>CBDUKC010000118.1:0-9734 GCA_965367705.1 uncultured Maribacter sp.
CTAAATTGGTGGGAGAAAATCATCCTGATGGCGTCATCATTAATTATTTTCTAAAGAGTTTTAACCAAAAGGATACAATAAGTATTGATATTTTGGAGGCCGATGGTACCGTAATACAGCGTTTTTCCAATCACGCCAAAGAAGATAAATTAAACCCTGCTGCACCCAAATTGTTGAAAGCCAATACTGGTGGTAATAGAATGGTCTGGAACATGCGCTATCCAGGGTTCAAAGCCTTTGATGGAATGATTTTTTATTCATCGCCAAATACTGGGCCAAAGGCCACACCAGGCAGTTATAAGGTGAAGCTAACGGTAAATGGTTCTTCCAAAGAACAAGCATTTAGCATCGTAAAGGACCCAAGATTACCTAATTCACAACAGGACTATGATAGTCAATTTGATTTTTTAATCTCGGTACGGAATGAAGTAACTAGGGCAAACGAAGCAATCATTACGATTAGAAACATCCAGAAAGATTTAAAATACTTAAAGGAGAAAACAAAAGGAAAAGAGGAATTACAGTCATTAATTTCCGATTACGAAAAACAACTATCAGTAATTGAAAACAATATACACATGACTAAAAACCAAAGCAGACAAGACCCATTAAATTATGGGATTCGTATAAATAACAGGCTTGCTTTTCTAATGGCGGATTCACAAAGAGGAGATTACCCTCCCACGCAACAAGCGCAGCAATTCTTCAAAGAAGTAACGCAAGAATTAAACAAGCAAATCAGCACGCTAAGTTCACTAGTTCAAAAACAAACTAAAATAATCAACGAAAAGGTCGATACGGATGAGATAAAGATGATTACCTCGGAGTAAGGAGCTAAGAGGAGTTAAAAAAAGGGCAATCTCATATGAGATTGCCCTTTTTTTGCACTGTTTGGGTATTACAAAACAATGCCTACCAACCCTAGATTTCTTTTTCAAAACCAACCCCGTCCTTATACATATAATAAGCAGGAACTTTAGCAAGCATTGCTGTAAACAAAATCCCAATACAGCATAGGATGAATCCTAATTCGGCCAATATTCCCATTACGACTACCAGACCAAAAATGACCAACCAGTTTCGGTTCCCTAAGGTGAAGCTTGCTTTTACAATCTCCATCGCAGAAAGTTCTTCGTTAAAGGCCAAAAAAGCGGGAATCAAAGAAAGCGGGACCAGCAAGTAAAAAATCCCTATTCCGCAGGCCAACATCCCTAGAATTCCAAGACCCAACATTAAAACCGCCAAATTAAAGACTTTTCCTAAACGGCCCTGTTTAAAAAAATAGAAATAATCATCGTTTGAAGACGCATTCCCATCATTTTGTTTACAAATCTTCATAAAAGCTGCATTCAAAGCAAGGCCAAATGTCATCACACCAACCAAAAAGACAGGCATCAATATAACCATGCCCACGATAACCATAGGAGGAAGCTCTTCACTCCGTAAAAGTTCAGGGTCTGTAATTCCTGCAGCAATCATAGGAATATAAATCATGATGTAAAACGGTAATATGGTAACAAAAGTGAGTAATAGTATGATAAAACCTTGTACCCAAACTTTTTTAAAAAGCTCTATGGATGCACTAAAAATAGTACCAAAGTCCAAAGGTGGTCTTTCTGATATTTTTCGATTAACAGTTTCGAGATTCATTGGTGTGGCTATTTGAGTTAAAACAATTATAAACGTATAAAATGAAAACTTAAAATTACACTAAATTAAACTGCCAACTTGTCATATTTTTGAATATAATGGTATCTTTGCTATCCCGCTATTTATAAGTACAAGCCGGGCTGCTGTATGGAAAAAACTATTGACGAAACAAAACAAGGGACTTCTTTAATCGTAAACACTAAGTCCAAAAATACGCGTAAACTATATATAGAAAGCTATGGCTGTGCCATGAATTTTGCTGATAGTGAAGTGGTTGCATCCATACTTGCCGAAGATGGGTTCAACACTACTACAGAATTGAACGAGGCCGATCTGGTACTCGTGAACACCTGCTCTATTCGAGACAAAGCGGAACAAACCATACGTAAGCGCTTAACTGAATATAATAAAGTAAAAAAAACTAGGCCACATCTTAAGGTGGGAGTATTAGGCTGCATGGCAGAACGCTTAAAGGACAAGCTATTAGATGAGGAGAAAATAGTAGACATGGTTGTTGGCCCTGACGCCTACAAGGATTTACCAAATCTCATCAAGGAAGTTGATTCTGGTAGGGATGCGGTAAACGTTATCTTATCCAAGGATGAAACCTACGGAGATATCTCACCCGTGCGTTTGAATACCAATGGTGTTACCGCCTTTGTCTCTATAACCAGAGGCTGTGATAATATGTGTACCTTTTGTGTTGTACCTTTTACCAGAGGCAGGGAACGTAGCCGCGATCCACAATCCATTTTGGAAGAGGTAAACGACCTATGGAATAATGGTTTTAAGGAAATTACACTTCTTGGTCAAAACGTAGATAGTTACCTCTGGTATGGAGGTGGACTTAAAAAAGACTATGAAAAGGCAAGCGCTATGCAAAAAGCTACGGCAGTGGATTTTTCCAACCTGTTGAAAATGGTAGCCTTGGCACAACCAAAAATGCGAATCCGATTTTCAACTTCCAATCCACAGGATATGACTTTAGACGTGATACGCACCATGGCCAAATACGACAATATCTGTAATCATATCCATTTACCGGTGCAAAGCGGAAGCAACCGTATCCTTAAGGCCATGAATAGGTTACATACGATTGAGGAATATTTTGAACTTATCGATAACATTAGGGCGATTAATCCCAACTGTAGTATATCACAAGATATTATAGCCGGTTTTCCAACCGAAACCGAAGAGGATCATCAAGACACCTTAAAGGCATTGGACTATGTACAGTATGATTTTGGATATATGTACATGTATTCCGAAAGACCAGGCACCATGGCAGGGAGGAAAATGGAAGACGACGTACCGGAACCAACAAAAAAAAGAAGACTATCTGAGATAATTGCGCTACAAAGAAGCCATTGCCAGCTGAGAACGGAACAACATTTAGGAACAGTGCAAGAAGTCTTGATAGAGGGACCTTCAAAAAAATCACCTAACGAATGGATGGGTAGGAACGAGCAAAGTACTGTAGTCGTTTTTCCAAAGGAAGGGTACAAAGTAGGCGACTTCGTAAATGTTAAGATGAACTCTTGCACATCGGCCACCTTAATAGGAAAAGCTGTAGGATATTCAAACAATAATTAAGCGGAACACATTAAATAAGCGACTAGACCATAGAAACATGGAAAGTATACAAAGCACTAAACAACGTTTTGAAATTATAGGGCAAGACCCAAAGCTAAATAGGGCCTTGGAAAAGGCAATTCAAGTTGCCCCAACCGACATCTCTGTTCTCGTAACAGGTGAGAGCGGTGTTGGTAAAGAATCCATCCCTAAAATTATTCATTCCCTTTCGCACAGAAAGCATGCAAAATACATTGCGGTAAACTGCGGTGCTATCCCAGAAGGAACTATAGATAGTGAACTTTTTGGACATGAAAAAGGTGCTTTTACTGGAGCTACTCAGACAAGAAGTGGTTATTTTGAAGTTGCAGACGGAGGAACGATTTTCTTGGACGAGGTAGGCGAACTTCCTTTAACCACACAAGTACGACTGTTGCGTGTACTGGAAAATGGAGAGTTTTTAAAAGTTGGGTCGTCCCAAGTGCAAAAAACGGATGTACGTATTGTGGCAGCAACGAACGTAAACATGTTCGAAGCCATCAAAAAGGAAAAATTCAGGGAGGACCTTTACTATAGATTAAGTACAGTAGAAATTCAAATACCACCATTACGCGACCGAAAAGAAGACATCCATTTACTATTTCGAAAATTTGCATCCGATTTTAGTCAAAAATACAAGATGCCTACCATAAGACTTGACGAGGGTGCGGTCGCTCTTTTATTAAAATATAGATGGCCAGGAAACATCCGCCAACTAAGGAATATTGCCGAACAAATTTCCGTGTTAGAGGAGAAAAGAGCTATTTCAGCAACTACCTTACATAGTTACCTGCCCAGCGACCCCGGAAGTAATCTACCCGCTGTTATAAAGACTTCAAAATCTGAAAGCGATTTTAGTAGTGAACGTGAAATATTGTACAAGGTACTATTCGACATGAAGGGAGACCTTAACGATTTGAAAAAACTAACTATGGAATTGTTAAAGAATAATGATTCCCAAAAAGTACAGGACGAAAATGAAAACCTGATCCGTAAAATATATGGTGATGACGAGGAGGATATAGAAACACAAGATGCTACAGAGATGGAAGTGTTGCGTCTACCAGAACCAAAACAGGAACAAGCGTACAACCCTATACAACAAGAGGATAAATATCATTTTGCTGAAGAAATACAAGAGGAAGAGACCCTATCTTTGCATGAAAAAGAAATTGAACTAATCAAGAAATCTTTGGAGCGAAATAGAGGAAAACGAAAAGCAGCGGCTGCAGAATTAGGAATTTCCGAAAGAACACTATACAGAAAAATAAAACAATACGACTTATAGCTATTAATGAACATGAAGAAAAATATTCCTAAACTATTCGGCTTTCTTTTTTTGGCTTTATGCTTAAACGGTTGTGGCGTATATAATTTCACTGGAGGTAGTGTTGGAACCGCTACAACGTTCCAAGTAAATTATTTTCAAAACTACGCTACCCAAAGCCCGGGTTCTATTTTTGAGCCAGGTATGGACAGAGATTTTACTTTGGCCCTACAAGACCGTATTTTGAACCAGACTAGCTTGGATTTAATAAACAATGGTAATGCCGATTTACTATATGAAGGAGAGATAACAGAATATCGGATTTCACCAATGTCCGCGACCGCTCAGCAAACTGCCGCTCAAAACCGCTTATCGGTAAGGGTAAAGGTTCGGTTTTACAATAGAACAAAAGAAGATGCAGATTTTGACCAAAGCTTCTCTTTCTTTTTTGATTATCCAGCAAACACACAACTTGCATCCATTAAAAGTGAAGCCCATGAGGTGATTTTTGAACGCTTGACCCAAGACATTTTTAATGCCTCACTGGCAGACTGGTAATCGAAATACAACCAAGGCCAAGAACAAATGAAAGTAACGGATTTTACGTATCTATTAAAGCAACCGGCAAAAGTGGCGAACCCTTTGCAGACAAAGCAATTAGAAGATATTCTCGTAGAATATCCCTATTTCCAAGCTGCTAGGGCCTTACACTTAAAAGGATTAAAAAATCTACATAGTTATAAATACAATAAAGCGCTTAAAACTACTGCAGCCTATACAACAGACCGTGATGTTTTGTTCGATTTTATAACCTCAAAGGACTTTTTAGACTACGTACCTCAAGCAACTACATTATCTTTAGAAGAACCTTTACCAAAAACGGAAACGGTAACAACAACAGAAAAACCGCTCATAGAAACATCTGAGGACAAGCCGTTACCTCAGGACCAAAAAGATGCGGAGCAAATTTTAGATCCGGAACTGTTTACCTCAAAGCTTCCAAGAAAGACCGTATCTAAAGAGCTTAAAATAGGAGAGCCATTCAATTTTGACAAAAAAGAAAAATTTTCATTTACGGAGTGGTTGCAACTAGCTGGAAAAAAACCAACGATTCAAAAAGATGAGCCCCTCGCAAAAGAACTGAAATCTAAAAAACAACCAAGCAAGGAAAACACAAAAAGAAAACAAAAATTTGATAGAATAGACACCTTCATAGCTCAAAACCCTAAGATAGTACCCAAAACAGATATCCCTATACCAAAAAACGTAGCGTACTCTGGAGTACTTAATAAAAATGAGCTTATGACAGAGACGTTGGCGAGGGTATATTTAGAACAGAAAAAATACAAGCACGCTATTCAGGCTTACAGAATTTTAAGTTTGAAATATCCGGAAAAAAGTGGTTTCTTTGCAGACCGTATAAAAATGGTAGAGAAAATTCAACTAGAAAATAGAGATTTAAAATGAGTACATTTTCAATATTCTTGATACTTATTATCATCGTTTGCTTTTTACTTATACTCGTAGTGATGGTACAAAACCCAAAAGGAGGCGGTTTATCTTCATCCTTTGGTGGAGGTGGAAGCCAAGTAGTAGGTGGCGTTAAAAAAACTGGTGATTTCTTGGATAGAAGCACATGGACATTGGCAGGAATACTTGTCTTATTGATTCTTGCTTCTAATATTGCACTTAAAGGAAATTTTGGCGATGTAGAGTCTAAATTACTGCAAGGAGATGACATTGAGACAACAGTCCCAGAAACCTTACCAGAAGGAACAGCTCCGGAAATAGTGCCAGAAGTAACACCTACGGATAGTCTGTAAACGAATGATTTTACAATACCAAAAATGCCAGCTTAATGACAAGCTGGCATTTTTGGTTTACAATATGTCAGTTTTTAGGTAATGGCATAATTTCTGACACCTTTGGAAGAAACGATAAATCAATATAAATTATATTAATTATGGCTAAAGTTAACATTAAACCATTGGCAGATAGAGTTCTTATAGAGCCTATGGCAGCTGAAACCAAAACTGCTTCTGGAATATACATTCCTGACACTGCAAAAGAAAAACCCCAAAAAGGTAAAGTAGTTGCCGTTGGTCCTGGAACCAAGGACGAAAAAGTAACTGTTAAAATTGGCGATACCGTGCTTTACGGAAAATATGCCGGCACCGAATTAAAACTAGAAGGCACCGACTATTTAATGATGCGCGAAAGTGACATCCTAGCAATCATTTAAAGTAGTTAAGTATAAACAGATTTTCACCTTTGTGGAACTAAAAATAAAATCATAATTCATTATGGCAAAAGAAATTAAATTTGATATCGATGCAAGAGACGGCCTTAAAAGAGGTGTTGATGCATTAGCGAACGCAGTAAAAGTAACATTGGGCCCAAAGGGACGAAATGTAATTATCAGTAAATCATTTGGAGCCCCTCAGGTAACAAAAGATGGTGTAACCGTAGCCAAAGAAATAGAGCTTGCGGATGCTTTAGAAAACATGGGTGCACAAATGGTAAAGGAAGTTGCTTCCAAAACCAATGATTTGGCAGGTGACGGTACTACAACTGCTACTGTTCTTGCTCAGGCTATCGTTAAAGAAGGCCTTAAGAACGTTGCTGCAGGTGCAAATCCAATGGACTTGAAAAGAGGTATCGACAAAGCTGTTGAGGCTATCGTTGCCGATTTGGCAAAACAATCTAAAAAAGTAGGTGATTCTTCTGAAAAAATAAAGCAAGTTGCTTCTATCTCTGCTAATAATGACGAAACTATTGGCGAATTAATCGCACAGGCTTTCGGTAAAGTTGGCAAAGAAGGTGTAATAACTGTAGAGGAAGCCAAAGGAACGGATACCTATGTAGACGTTGTTGAAGGAATGCAGTTCGATAGAGGTTATCTATCTCCATACTTTGTAACGGATTCTGAAAAAATGGTAGCCCAATTAGAAAGTCCATATATCTTGTTGTTCGATAAGAAAATATCTTCCATGAAGGATTTACTGCCTGTTTTGGAGCCAGTTGCACAATCTGGAAAACCTTTATTGATCATCGCAGAAGATGTTGATGGTGAAGCGTTGGCTACTTTAGTAGTAAACAAGTTAAGAGGTTCTCTTAAAATTGCAGCCGTAAAGGCACCAGGATTTGGTGACCGTAGAAAAGCTATGCTAGAGGACATAGCTATACTTACTGGTGGTACAGTTATATCCGAGGAAAGAGGTTTCTCCTTAGATAACACTACTTTGGATATGTTAGGTACTTGTGAAAAAGTACAGATAGACAAGGATAATACTACAATCGTAAACGGTGGTGGTGTTGGAAAAGATATCAAAACAAGGGTAAACCAAATAAAATCTCAAATAGAGACCACTACTTCTGATTATGATAAGGAAAAACTACAAGAGCGTTTGGCTAAATTGGCCGGTGGTGTAGCCGTGCTTTATGTAGGTGCTGCTTCCGAAGTGGAGATGAAGGAGAAAAAAGACCGTGTAGATGATGCTTTACATGCTACGAGAGCTGCTGTTGAAGAAGGCATCGTAGCCGGTGGCGGTGTAGCATTGGTAAGAGCTAAAACAGTGCTTAGCAAAGTAGCTACAGAGAACGAAGACGAAGCAACAGGGCTACAAATTGTAGCAAGAGCTATCGAATCACCTTTAAGAACGATTGTAGAAAACGCCGGTGGCGAAGGGTCAGTGGTCGTAGCTAAAATTCTTGAAGGAAAGGGTGATTATGGATACGATGCAAAATCCGAACAATATGTAGAAATGTTCAAAGCAGGAATCATCGATCCTAAGAAAGTAACTAGGGTAGCATTGGAAAACGCTGCTTCTGTTGCTGGAATGATCTTGACTACCGAATGTGCTTTAACGGACATTAAAGAAGATGCACCTTCTGGCCCACCAATGGGTGGAGGCGGAATGCCAGGCATGATGTAGGTCGGTACCACCGACGTGCGTTTTTTGCTTGTTAGCAAAATATTTTATTTAAAACCCGCTTTCGTAAATTACGAAAGCGGGTTTTTTAATTACCTTAAACTAGTACTATAAAACGTACCGATGAACGCTGTTGTTTATAGCTATTAAAACGTCTTCGGTCTATACCATTTTTTTTATAACCTCTCTTTGACTACATTTTGTTTTTAGTTTACGAAGTCATGAAAGCTTACATCCCAAGCCTAAATTTAACAACCATACTAAGATTGATTCATTAACATTCCATTTCTTATGAAATATTACACACTGATTAGCTTCCTCACAATAGCCCTTTTGTACTCCTCTTGTTCTAACGATGAAGTTATTTTAACTAAAGATGGAACATCTCGCTATGAAATAGTTCATCTGGGCACCGCTTCAGAAAGTGATTACAAAGCTGGTACTACCTTACAGGAATATATTTTTGAAATAAGCGGTGCGGAAATACCTATAGTAGACGAAAGTTCACAAACCACAGATATTCCTAAAATTTATATTGGAAACATCAAAGAGGATGACTTGAAACCACAAGAAATCATCATAAGAACAGAAAATAATAACATCTATATTTCAGGTGGTTCCGATGAAGCTAACTCCAATGCCGTATTCGTGTTTTTAGAAGAGTATCTTGGTTGTAAATGGTACGCACCAAATGCGGAATCTATTCCGATTACAACCAACATTACCTTACCTACAATCGACTATAGCTATACGCCTGATATAGTTACACGAACCGTTCATTCTAGACTTTTCTATGAAAACGAGAAATTTGCTAAGCGACACAAAGTAACTAGAGAGGCATTCCCTTATTATGTACCAGAGGCAAAAGTTCACACCTTTCACCATTTTATGCCAGAAGAAGTATTTTACGCAGCGCATCCAGAATACTACGCTTTACGTGGCGATAAAAGGCTGCCTACTCAATTATGTTTGACCAATCCTACTGTGTTAGAAATTGTGAAAGATTCCGTTACAGCGTTATTCAAAAGAAACCCCGAGGCAACCGTAGTTTCTGTGAGTCAAGATGATAATCAGCAATACTGCCAATGTGAAAATTGTAATGCCATTGACACCGAAGAAGGGAGTCCGTCTGGGACCATGATTTACTTTGTCAACAAAGTGGCTGAAGGATTCCCAGAAAAGACTATATCCACGCTAGCCTATCAACATACACGAAAACCACCTAAAACAGCGCCTTCTGAAAACGTATTAATCACCCTATGTAGTATAGAATG
>CBDUKC010000119.1:0-9625 GCA_965367705.1 uncultured Maribacter sp.
ATATTAAGTTATGCTATTGCCCTCTCCTACCCTTCAAAAATCAAAAATGTTATTGCACTTAGCGGATATATTAATGAAGGTATATTAGTTGAAGGTTATGAAAAAGCAAACTACGCAGCCCTCGCTATCTACGCCTCACATGGTCAGGTAGATCAAGTCATTCCTTTAGACTGGGCGCAACGAGCTCCTGTACTTCTAAAGAGATTACAAATTGAACATACGTTTGAAGAGTTTCCTGTTGGGCATGGAGTTGCCCCACAAAATTTTTACGCTTTTGAAAAATGGTTGGCAACTCGAATAGGCTAGCGAATCCCTATTCATTTCATATTCAAACGCCTACCAATGAAAAGCTATCTTTAAGTATCCAGAAATACTTAATTACTTCGTGTATACAGCAAATGGTCTTTTAGCGTAAAATCGACTCCTAAATCATCCTTGAGTTCATAGCCAATGAGTAGTTCGCCCCAATACTTACCATCTGAAAAATCTGCTAGTATCCATTTATGGTTCAAAATCTTGATTTTATTGATCTTAAAATCGTTTTCCATGCCTTCATATGGAATAAGTGGATTATCTCCTTTAGACTCATTGGTTTCCAATAGCTTATCAGAGATATAGCGTGTAGGATTTTCTAGGTTCAAGTGCTCATAATACGCAATGGCATCATCATTATTTTCCAAAGAGAAGTATTGCATTTCTAAAACCTTCAACTCGGATTGTTGTAAGGAATTTTCAAGTGTGCTTACTTCTTCTTTTAATTTGAGAATAGATGTCATGTTTGCCTCTGCCATGTTCCCGCTACTCACAAAAAGATACAAACACACCAATGCTGCGAAAAGAAACAGATAAAGAAAAATTTTGTTTTTCATAAAATATACAATTCAATATTTATAATCTTAATTATAACAACGGATTATACTAATTCGTTGTTTTTTCAAATTTCAATCGTCAGATTATCATAAGCTAAATGAACGTTTTCAGGAAGGCTTTTTTCCACTTCGGCATGAAAACCCAAAAGATGACTAATATGTGTAAAATATGCTTTTTCTGGTTTTACTTGAGCAACAAAGTCCAATGCTTCCTTGAGATTAAAATGAGAGTGGTGAGCTTCGTTGCGTAGCGCATTTACCACTAATATTTTAGTACCCTTTAATTTTTCCTGCTGCTTAGGTTTAATGGATTTTACATCAGTAAGATAGGTGAAATCCTCAATTCGATATCCAAACACCTTTAGCCTATTGTGTAGTGCCTGTACGGGTATTACCTTTTTACCACAAAGTTCAAAATCTACGTTCTTTTTCACATAATTGATTTCAACCGCTGGAGCACCAGGATACCTGTCCTTTTCATCAAAAATATAACTAAACCGTTTTTTCAAGGCTTTAACCACCTTTTTTTGGGCAAATATGGGAATATCTCCTTGTTTGAAAAAAAACGGCCGTATGTCATCGATACCCGCAGTGTGATCTGAATGCTCGTGAGTAAACAAAACACCATCTAAGGTAGCAACCTTATTTGTAAGCATCTGCTGTCTAAAATCTGGGCCACAGTCAATCACGAAGTTATGTTCACCCCAAGATAAAAGCACAGAAACACGCAACCTTTTATCCCTGAAATCTTCACTTAGACAAACGGGATGTTCACTTCCAATAACGGGTACGCCCTGAGAAGTCCCAGTTCCTAAAAACGTAATTTTTAATGCCATATCTTAAGTACAAATTTAGGGCTTTATTCATATAACTAACAACTCAAAAACTAGAACCATTTATCCATCTTTAGCAAAATCCGGTTGTTTCAAATATCACAAAATTGGCCTACATAAAAGTAATTTCAAATTTTTGAATGGTTTAACCGTTAGATAGTATGATCTTTATAACTTTGTTAAAGTAAAACAAACCACATGTCATCAATTGTTAAAAGAGAATCGGCCTTCGAAAATATTCCCTCTATAAAGGCAAAAACCTTAAGAATTAACTTAAATCCGGACATTTACGGAACGTTCTCAGAAATTGGCGCTGGACAAGAAACAGCGCGGCATTTTTTTCGCTCTGGTGGAGCTTCTGGAACAATTGCCAAGGCCATGAGCGCCTATGACAAAGATTTTAGTGATGCCATATATGGTACGGAAAAAGATGGTAGGTATGTTACCCAAGCGAGATTGAAGACCATGCTTTCTTATGAAATGTCGCTAATGGAAGAGCGTATAAGTAGAAAAAAGCACCCGGATAGATTATTCTTCTCCTACTCCAATACCGTTGCGACAATAGACTTTTCTAAACGCTATAAAGGTCACGGTTGGGTCGGGATACGATACCAATTAGATCCCAACCAACACGAATTTGATGAAATTGTACTCCATATTCGTTTTAAACAGAACGAAGCTAGATTACAACAGGAAACCTTGGGCATATTAGGCGTAAATCTTATTTATGGCGCTTTTTACAAGTATCATAAGCCTAGAAAATTACTGAAATATTTATACGACCATATTGACAAGGACACCTTGGAAATAGATATGATTAATTTTTCGGGTCCTAGCTTTAAGGATGTTGATAATAGGTTAATGAGTTTACAGCTCATAAGGAACGACATGACAGATGCTGTTATGTTCGGTCCAGATGGTAACAATTTATTACCGGCAGCAATATTATACAAAAAGAATATTTTAGCACTACGTGGTAGTTTTAGGCCCGTAACCAAAGTAAATCTGGATATGTTCCAGAAATCTTATGATATTTTTGTTCGCGATCCACAAGTAGATCAAGATAATACCATCGTTATTTTTGAAATTACCTTATCCAACCTTAAGGCATCTGGTGAAATAGATGAACAGGATTTTATGGGCAGAGCAGAACTATTATGTTCGCTTGGCCACTCGGTAATGATTTCGAAATTTCAAGAATATTATAAGCTCGTAGAATATTTTAATAACTATACTAAGAATAGAATTGGCCTTACCATGGGCGTAAATAATTTAATAGATATTTTTGATGAAAAGTACTATCGACACCTAAGTGGTGGGATTTTAGAAGCCTTTGGAAAACTATTCTTTAAGGATCTTCAGGTATATCTATATCCGATGAAAAATACGGATACCGGACAAGTAATGACAAGTAATAATGTAAAGGTGCATCCAAGAATGAAAGAGCTGTATAAGTTCTTTAAATACAATGGAAAAGTGATGGACATTATAGATTACGACCCAGAAATCATGCATATTTTCTCTAGAGAGGTACTAAAAAGAATAATGAACGGCGAAGAAGGTTGGGAAGAAATGCTTCCTGAAGGTATTGCTGAAATTATTAAGGAAAAAAAGTTGTTTGTAAAAAAAGAGCTTTTAGAAAAGTAATAAGAATAGTAAAAGCCCCTTTGTGACAAAGGGGCTTTTACTTTGTTAAGCGTCCAACAGCTGTGCTGCGTGATCTTTTGTTTTTACCTTATCTATTACTTTAACAACCTTTCCATCCCCATTAACCACAAAGGTTTTTCTATGGATGCCATCGAACTCCTTACCCATAAATTTCTTAGGACCCCAAACGCCAAAAGCATTAATGACAGCATGGTCTTCATCTGCCAATAATGGAAATGGAAATTCATATTTATTCTTAAAATTAGCTTGCTTTTTCTGACTATCCTCACTTACACCAAGTAATTCATATCCTTCATCTTGCAAGGCTTTATAATTATCCCTTAAATTACAGGCTTCTGCAGTGCAACCTGGCGTATTTGCCCTTGGATAGAAAAAAACAATAAGCTTCTTTCCGGTATAATCAGATAAATTGATAGTATTGCCGTCTTGATCCGGGGCTGAAAATGAAGGAACTGTATCCCCTACGTTTAATGTATTCATAGTATATTTATATTTTAATTACGTTTAAACTTTATATAACAAAATTAAACAATAAATGACAAAAGCCGAAAAAGTAGCCTTTACTATTTCAACCTTACAAGCGCTATATCCAGAGATTCCAGTTCCTTTAACCCACAAAGACCCTTATACGCTTCTTATTGCGGTACTCTTATCTGCACAAAGTACGGATGTGCGTGTCAACCAGATTACACCTCTTTTATTCGCGAAAGCGGATAATCCATATGATATGGTAAAACTTACGGTAGAAGAAATTAAGGATATTATAAGGCCGGTAGGGCTATCACCAATGAAATCTAAAGGTATACATGGGCTATCAAAAATGCTAGTCGAAAAATATGATGGTGTTGTACCTAAGGAACTTGCTTTATTGGAAGAATTTCCTGCAGTAGGGCACAAAACCGCTAGTGTTGTTGTTTCACAGGCTTTTGGAATTCCTGCTTTTCCTGTAGATACCCATATTCACAGACTTATGTACAGATGGGGATTTACAAGCGGCAAAAACGTGGTACAGACCGAGAAAGATGCAAAGCGACTGTTTCCTAAAGAAATATGGAATGACCTACACTTGCAAATAATTTGGTATGGACGAGAATATTCCCCAGCACGGGGTTGGGATTTAGAAAAAGACGTCATCACCAAAACAATTGGTAGAAAAAAGATTTTGGACGCCTATTATAAAAATAAAAAGACCCGCAATTAGCGGGTCTTTTTATTAGTTTAAGAAAGTCTCGAACCTTAAATCTTTGTGCTCAAATTCGTATAGCGCCTGTGAATAACTCAACAAAAAATTGATAGTTTTAGTACAGACCTTATCGAATCCAATTTGTTCTTGGTAATCAGAGTAAATTTTTTCCATATTTCAATTATTGTTACATCTAAATAACGCAACAAAAAAAGAAATATTGTTTTAACTAAGATTCGTCCAATTTAATTGGTAAGAACGATGTTGTTCTTTTCTATTATTTTTCGCATATTAATTAACGCATATCGCATTCTACCTAAGGCGGTATTTATGCTTACACCTGTATTTTCTGATATTTCCTTAAAACTCATATCCTTATAAATACGCATTAAAAGTACTTCTTTTTGATCATCTGGAAGCTCCTCGATTAAGTGACGCAAATCTGAGTCTATTTGGTCTTTAATCAATTGTTTTTCGGCATTCAATTTGTCATCACCTATTACGGAGAATATATTAAAATCGTCACTGCCTTCGAACATTGGCATACGCTTATTCTTTCTAAAATGATCAATAATCAAGTTATGTGATATGCGCATAACCCAAGGAAGAAATTTACCTTCTTCGCTGTACCGACCTTTTTTAAGGGTTTTGATTACCTTGATAAAAGTATCTTGAAAGATATCTTCTGTAATATCCCTGTCCAATACTTTAGAATAGATAAAACTGGTAATTCTTTGATTGTGTCTGTTGATCAACACAGAAAGTGCTTTTTCATCACCACTGATGTAATCTCTTACTAATTCTGAATCATTAATTTGTAGTTCCATACGAGTTACTTTCTTTTTGGTTTAACGATTTGGGAATCTGTTAGTATTATTTAGTTAGCTTTTTAAATCTGAGATAAAACTAGAGAAAAGCTACCCTGTGCAAAAAAGTATGTTGTCAAACCCTCCTTTTATGATGTGAAACAACGAATATTTATTTTTTATGCAATAAATGGATATATAGATAGTTGTGTGGGAAACCTAAGACAAGGGTGGTTCTATTGTAATTAATCGATTACTTACAGCGGTAATGTGGATTTTAAAAAAAAGAAAACCCCAAGGATATAATCCTTGGGGCTGTTTTATAGTAGTGTTCGTGCTTTTAGTTCAAATTACTTTCAAACTTAATTCCTTTTGCCTCAGTAATTTTTAAAGATTTAGAATACGCTAATAAAAACTCAACTGTTTCAGGCTTAGCGGTTACTAAGGTGCACTTATCTTTTTTCTTAGTGTAAATTTTTTCCATAGTACTTTTTGTTTTGGTTCAATAGTAGAACGGCACAAAAATAAAAATAGTAGATCCAATCGACCTGTGGTTAATTAATTCGTTAAAACAATATTATTTGCTTCAACGAGCTTTCGCAAATTAATAAGGGCATATCTCATCCTACCTAGCGCTGTGTTAATGCTTACTCCTGTATTATCGGATATTTCCTTAAAGCTCATATCCTTATATAACCTCATATGCAAAACTTCCTGCTGGTCTTCTGGAAGCTCCTTTATCAAATTGAACAAATCAGAATCAATTTGGTCCTTGATCAATTGCTTTTCGGCATTTAAACAATCATCATTCATCATAGCGAAGATATTGTAGCTTTCCGTAGCATTGAACATAGGCATTCTATTGTTCTTCCTAAAGTGATCTATAATAAGGTTATGCGCAATTCTCATAACCCAAGGTAGAAACTTACCCTCTTCATTGTAGGCTCCCCTCTTTAATGTGCGGATTACCTTGATAAAGGTGTCTTGGAAAATATCCTCGGTCAATTCTCTATCTCCGACTTTAGAATATATAAATCCTGTAAGGCGAGAATTATGACGATTGATGAGAACTGCCATAGCTCTTTCATCTCCTTGTATGTAATGACTAACTAGTTGGGAATCTTCGATTTGTACTTCCATAGCTTTACTTTTGTAGGTTGATCCAGTACCCTCTTGATTAAAAAAGGTCTGTTTCAGGGATTATTAAAACGTTACAAAGTAAAAGTGCGCTATAGGCTTATCGAATTTTGAATAGACTTCAAAGATATAAAAAAATAGACACTCTAAAAATTATGTGAAAATATTCGATGAACTGCAACAACGATATATAATGGGTTCATATTAAAAAGAGCATATCGTATCTTTGTTATCTTATTTATATGTATGCTCAATATAACAGAAGTAAACCCCAAGGAGAACATTATTATCAAAGGTGCAAAACTGCACAATCTAAAGAATATTGACGTAGTCATTCCAAGAAACAAATTGGTAGTGATTACAGGCCTTTCCGGTTCTGGAAAGTCTAGTTTAGCCTTTGATACCCTGTACGCGGAAGGACAACGAAGATATGTAGAAAGTCTCTCTTCCTATGCGCGACAGTTTTTGGGAAAATTAGATAAACCCAAGGTAGATTATATAAAAGGTATAGCTCCTGCTATTGCTATTGAGCAAAAAGTAAATTCTACCAACCCTCGATCTACGGTTGGTACGACTACAGAAATATATGATTACATTAAACTTTTATATGCACGTATCGGAAGAACTTACTCTCCCATCTCTGGAAAACAAGTAAAAAAAGATACGGTTACCGATGTCATAAACCATGTAAAGACCTTTGCCGATACTACCAAACTGTTACTTTTAGCTCCCATCACGATACGTGAAGATCGTGATACGAAGAAATCTTTAGATTTATTTTCTAAACAGGGTTACGCGCGTATTAAATATGATCACGAGGTTATTAGAATTGATCAAGCACCGGAAACTATCGGAAAAGAATTCTATTTGGTCATTGATCGTATCATTACAAAAAATGATGAAGATTTTTATAATAGACTTGCAAATGCCGTAGACACCGCTTTTTTTGAAGGTAAGGGAAAATGTATCATCGAAACGTTAAACGATGCACATCAAACACCCTTCAGTAATACTTTTGAGCTAGACGGCATGGTATTTCTAGAGCCAAATGTTCATTTGTTCAGCTTTAACAACCCTTACGGCGCCTGTCCAAAATGTGAGGGCTATGGTGACGTAATAGGCATCGATAAGGATTTGGTGATTCCAAATACAGCTTTATCTATTTATGAAAACGCCGTTTTTCCATGGCGGGGCGATAGTATGGGGTGGTATCGAGATCAACTGGTAAACTCGGCTTATAAGTTCGATTTCCCTATACACAAACCTTGGTTTGAACTGACCGAAGCACAACAGCAATTGGTATGGGATGGTAATGCACATTTTATTGGATTACATAAATTCTTTGCAACCCTAGAAGAAAAGAGCTATAAAATTCAAAATAGAGTAATGCTCTCTAGGTATAGAGGTAAGACTAAATGTAACACGTGCAACGGTAAACGCTTACGCCCAGAAACCGACTATGTTAAAGTGGGCGACAAATCTATTTCTGAACTGGTTGGATTATCCATAGAAAAGTTGATTGCTTATTTTGGACAGTTAGAATTAAGCGTTAACGACTCATTAATAGCAAAGCGATTATTAACTGAAATAAACACAAGACTTGGATTTTTAGATAAAGTAGGCCTAAACTACTTAACACTAAACCGAAAATCCAATACACTATCCGGTGGTGAAAGTCAGCGTATAAACCTCGCGACCTCCTTGGGCAGCAGCTTGGTAGGCTCCATGTACATTTTGGACGAACCTAGTATAGGTCTACATCCCAAGGATACCGAAAACCTAATTGACGTATTAATTTCATTGCGGAATCTAGGTAATACCGTTATAGTGGTTGAGCATGACGAGGATATTATGAAAGCTGCCGATACCGTTATAGATATTGGACCGGAAGCAGGTACTCATGGTGGAGAGGTAGTGGCGCAAGGCACACTTGCTGAAGTATTACTGTCCAGTTCACTCACAGCAAGCTACCTAAACGGTACCATGGAAATTAAAATCCCAAAAGAAAGACGTACGTCCAAAAACCATATTCAGATTGTAGGCTGCAGGGAAAACAACCTAAGAAATATTAACGTGACCTTTCCGTTGGATATGCTTACCGTGGTTACTGGGGTTTCGGGTAGCGGTAAAAGTACCTTGGTCAAAAAATTATTATACCCTATTATATTAAAAGAAGTTGGCGGTTACGGTGAAAAAGCCGGACAGTATAGTTCGGTATCGGGTAAATACAAGCACATTAAACACGTAGAATTTGTAGATCAAAATCCAATCGGTAGATCTTCTCGTTCTAATCCGGTCACATACATTAAGGCTTATGACGATATTCGGAATTTGTTCGCTAATCAGAAACTCAGCAAAATTAGAAACTATCAGGCCAAACATTTTTCTTTTAATGTAGATGGCGGTAGATGCGAAAAGTGTAAGGGAGAAGGTGAAATTACCGTAGAGATGCAGTTCATGGCCGATGTGCACTTGGAGTGCGATACCTGTGGCGGTAAGCGCTTTAAAAAAGAGGTGCTGGAAGTTACCTTTAATAATGCGAATATAGACGACCTCCTTAGTATGACCATTGATAATGCAATTGCATTTTTTGAGACAGGAGCACAAACCAGAATTGTATCTAAACTAAAGCCTTTACAAGACGTAGGTTTAGGTTATGTAACTTTAGGGCAGTCTTCTTCTACCCTATCTGGTGGTGAAGCGCAAAGAATAAAATTAGCCTCGTTCTTAGTAAAAGGAACCACGAAAGATAAAGCGCTATTTATTTTTGACGAACCTACGACAGGACTCCATTTTCACGATATCCAAAAACTCTTAAAGTCGTTTAATGCGCTTATAAAAAAAGGACATTCCGTTGTGGTCATTGAACACAATGTTGAATTGATCAAATGTGCAGATTATATTATTGACCTTGGCCCTGGTGGAGGGGAAAATGGGGGAGAGCTTTTAGCGGAGGGTACCCCAGAGGAAGTTGCGAAAAGCAAGAAATCGTTTACGGCAAAGTATTTGAAAGAGAAATTGTAATGAAAAAACAATTGGTATCAGTTTCCTGGTTGAAGGAGCACATCAATAATCCAAATTTAGTGGTGTTGGATGCTACCATTCCTGTAGTTACGGATAATTCTCAAA
>CBDUKC010000120.1:0-9519 GCA_965367705.1 uncultured Maribacter sp.
CATTTTTAGCACTTTTTCGTTTCAGGTCCATCGCAAAATCAATACCCCTGCCACTCGGTTCCCTAACTGTTGTAATACCATGTGCCATCCAAAGTTTAAACACATAGTCTGGTTCGGCTCCTTGTGATGTTCCTCCTATATGGCCATGCATATCTATAAAGCCCGGTAAAAGATACATCCCGTTGCAATCCAATTCCTTACCACCAGGTTTTAATTGCGGTCTTTTGCTTTCATTTATTGGCACACCATCATAGCCTACCACTTCAATTTTCTTGATGATGTTGTTTTCTACAACGATATCTATAGGCCCCTGTGGAGGAGCTCCATTCCCATTAATGAGCATTACACCCCTAATGATTAGTTGCGAATGTGGTCCATCACCCTGTAGTGATTGTGCTATCAAGCCACCTGCAGATAGAAGACTTAGGAGTAGTAATAACTTAAATTTTTTCATGATTTTCATATTAGTAGTCGGTTATAGTCTAGGAGTAAGATTAATCTTCTGATGGAATACGTATTTTGTCGCCAAGAAAAAGCGCGTTTAAAAATAGTCTGTTGGTACCATACCAAGATCCTCTAAAGTTAGGATTGTCGGCAAAGAGTACAGCCCTTCCACTACCTACTTTACTAACCAGTAACGAAGCAGAAGGTTTCACATTTTCTTCCATGTTCTTTTTAGTGATAAAGCCATCAATATGCGGTGCTTTGGTATACTTGGCAACCGTGCCATAAGAGTTTTTGCTTGGAGCTAACCACACCGTATTATTCTTATAAACCGGAATGGTTTTATCTCTATATCCGTAGGCGAGGGGATGGGTTACATCCAAATCTACTTTTAGAATAATACCACCAATACTTTCCTTACCAATATTCTCACGAGCATCTACAAAAGGTTTTCGTTCGGCGAGCTTAGTGGAATCCTTTTCTGCTTTGGTTAGTTTTTCATCAACTATTTTTTTATCAATAATCCATTTGCTTGCCGAACCTATTGTGATAAGTGTGTTTCCTTTACTTGTCCAGTCTTTAATTTTGGCTATTTGCTTTTCCGATAGATCATAACTACCAGAGACCATTATAAGGCTTGTATACTTATCCAAGTTGGCCCTATTAAAATTGCGCATAGGGATTTTCGTAATAGGCATGCCTACACGAGTGTCTAGCAAATGCCATACTTCCCCTGCCTCGTAGGAACGAACACCGTTTCCGATAAGCATCGCTGCCTTGGTTTTTTTAATAGGATTAATGTTCCCACTACCTAAATCAATACCACCTAGGCTAAGTCCGGTATCTACGGTGAAAATGGGGACTTCAAATTTCTGTTGTGCCTCTCTTACGATGTTATAGATAGTTCCGGCATCCTGTTTTTGAAGCGGTACGCTGATCATAACTGCTCCATAATTAAAACGTTTTGTCTCTTTTCTAGTTTTGGCTGTAAAAGGCTTGGCGGCCGAGGAGGCAACGATACCTTTTTGTTGTAAATAATAGAGTGCGGCAGGGGCATTATAATCGTCCCAATCCATAATATAGGCATAGTCAGATTTTTCAACCGGACTTTGCTTGACTAGATTTTCAACCGTTGTAATTTTTTCTCCAAGTTGAACCGCGTTTACCGCTTTGTATTTCATATTGTAGAAATTACCCAAGGACCATGCAGAGGCATCATAGTAAACACTATCTCTATACTTGTCGTAGGTTTCGAACATGGTTTGCACCATTCTATACTGAGCTTGGTTCGTAGGTACTGTATAACTGTCACCGGACCGATATACATCTATTTTATGAAGTAATAGTTTATCAATAAAGGCCTTAGTTCGGTTTTGATCATAGGAATCTCCAAAAGTGTATCCCTTGATTTTACTCTTTGAAGCATTGGTTAATGCACTTTTGAAAAACCGTTGTTGGTATTCGCGCATGTACGCTTTGTTTTTCACTGCAGTCTTAACCGTTGTTATACTTGAGGTGTACTGATTTCTAATGGTAAAAGCAAAGGTGATTTCACCGAACGCGGTCGTTTGTCTATGGCCACGAGAACTAGCTTGCTCAAACAATAATCCTAGACCTCCTTGAAGATCTGGATAAGAAGACCCATAGCCTGGATAAGTGCCATCGAAAACCTCTTTTGTAAAATAGAGCGAACCTATACTATCTAGGGCTTTTGCGAATTCATTACCAAAAAGGGTGTTTAAATCCTCGTAATTCTCTTTGGGCATTATGGGGTCCCAAGATGCGTTGTCTTTCATAGGTTCAAAGAAATACGTGCTCTGCGAACCCATTTCATGAAAATCCGTTACTACGTTAGGATACCATTGATGGTACCAATTCAGTTTTCCGCGACTTTCGGGATTAATCCCCAAGAGCCAATCCCTGTTAAGGTCAAACCAATAGTGGTTGGTTCTGCCTCTTGGCCAATATTCGTTGTGTTCCGCATCTTGTGGGTCTGCCACCTCGGGACTTCCTTGATAGGCGTTTGCATATTGTGTGTGTCTATCTCGACCGTCGGGGTTAATGGTCGGATCCACGAAGATGACCGCATTGTCAAGATAATTGAGAATTTCTGGATTTTCCGAAGCAACAAAAGTATAGGCAGTCAATAAAGCAGCCTCTGAGCTTGACGGTTCGTTTCCATGTACGTTATAGGCTAGATTAATAAAGATAGGAACGTCATCATAATTAGAAACCGATTTTGTTGGGTCTGTAAAGGCTAAATGTGCCTCTTTTAAGGCTTCTATATTATTTAGGTTTTCTGGTTTGGTTATGGTTAGCATAACCAGTTTCCTACCTTCATGGGTTTTACCATATTCTTGGATACTTGCCCTGTCCGATACTTCCGCAAGCTTTTCGAGATAGGCGACAATTAGGTCATGCCTTGTATGGTGTTCGCCAATACCATAACCTAAAAAGGCTTCTGGGGAGGGAATGTTATCGTTAAATGGTTTAAATTTTTGAAAAAAATAGTCTTGTGCGGATAGGGTACTCCCAAAAAGGACTACCAATAGTAGTAATTTTCTGAACATTAGTTGGTTTTTAAATTTCGCTGTTTAAATATACCTAATATCCTTTAATCCTGTGGCAGTATCTAGTACTTTCTGCCTGGTAATAGGAAGTTAATTCTAAGAAACTCTAAGTTTACACGGCCGGATGTAATTGCTGTGTTATTTCGTGGAATCTGATGATGTAATTGGTCCCTTTTTTACTATCGTCCCTTTGAATAGTACCTTTTAGTTGACGCGTAAGGTTATGGATTAATTTTAAGCCTAAGGATTTGGAATTTTTGTAGGTAACCGTTTCTGGAAATCCTTTTCCATTATCACCAATATTTAAGACATACTGCTTATCCAATTCTTTTTTTAACACAATATAGATTTCGCCCTCTTCTTCATCTGCAAAGCCATATTTTAAGGCGTTGGTGACAGCTTCGTTAATTAACAACCCTAAGGGTATAGCGGTGTCTATTCCTAGTTTAATATCTGGAATATCAATCTTCAGTTGCACTTTACTGTCTAGTCCTTTAATAGACCTAATAAGATACTCGCTTAATTCTTGTACGTAAGACTTATACTCTATTTGCGTAATATCGTTTCGCATATAAAGCATTTCATGTACCATAGCCATGGATATAACCCTGTTTTGCGTGCTTTTAAGTAAGGTTTTCATTCGCGCCTCCTCCACATTACGGGATTGCAAACTAAGGAGGCTAGATACCGTCTGCAAGTTGTTTTTTACGCGGTGGTGCACCTCTTTTAAGAGCGTTTCTTTTTCTTCCATTTGTGCGGTAAGCTCTTTTTTAGAACGGTAAAGTGCATGATGGGTCTTTAGGAGATTCTTGCCAAAGATGTTTCCTAGAAGAAATATAGAAAATAGAACAGAAAGTAAGCTGAACAACGATTTGGAATCTTCTGGAATAACATTTTCGGTTATACTGAATTCCGGTATGCTTTGAGAAAAAATCAATAAGACTAAACAAAAAACGAGTACAAGATAAACTTGCCCATAACGCTTTGTGGTTACATAGCCCGCAAAAACAATTAAAGCCAGGGTGAAAATAAATTCGCTATTGATACCCCCACTATAAATAGTAATAATAAAGGCACTGATAAGTGCCATTATTGATGATATGTTATAGGTAATAACAATTTTGTTATGCTTGTGAAATGCCCAAGTGTTTACTAGATTAAATACACCAAAGACAACAAAAACAAACGGTATAATTTGAGTTATGTTAAGGGCAAAGTAGCAAACCAAACCAAATACCAATGCTAAAGCGCTGGAAACGTAATTTACCTTTAAGATAAGGCTTACCTTATCTTCAAAACGTTCTTGATCTACTTTTGAATCCTTCATTAGAAAGGTATTGGTACTCTGTTTACTATTATATAGATATTGTAAAGCTAATCATGTTTGCCGAATAATTCCAATACTTTCTTACATTCCGAAACATAAGCGTAAAAAAAATTACAACCTTACCGCTCTTGGACGTAAATCTGTTAAATCACCTATAGAAATTGGTTTTTTCTCCTGTATGCTTTTATGTGCTGCTATACCTATTAGAATCGACATCGCCCCATCTCTTAATCCAGCCGTTCTATCAAATTCATCCGGAATATCTGGGTTTACGAATATTTTGTTATGTAAGCGTTTGTCGCCCCCGCCGTGGCCACTTTTTTCCATTTTCACATCTATGGTTTCATGTTCTTGCCATAGCTTATGTAGGATAATTGGTTCAACATATGTTTCTTCTTGTTGTGTTTGCTCCATTTCTTTTGCATGTTTCTCTGCTTCTTCAATAGAACTTGTTTTATGATAGGGAATGTCTTGCCAGGCTTCTATGCGACCTTTTGTCCCATTGAAGGCAACCCGCCATCCCTCAAAGGGGGAGTAGGTGGTCAAGGAGTAATTAAGGATAGTGTTGTCGGTATATTTTACCTGGGCAGACATTTTATCATAAATATCTATATTTTCCCTAAACAGACAATTGTCACGTATGTAGCCATCTTCATGCTCGTGGTCTACATATAGCTTTTTAGTAAATTGATCTGTATTGATATCCCAATAGAATTCACAAGATTCCTTAAAATCACAGCTTCTGCAATTACGACCTCTTTGAGGACCATTTTTTCCATAAAATTCGAGGTCGCCATAGGCAAAAACCTCATTTGGTTCGGAATTTATCCACCAATTCAATAAATCAAAATGATGTGTAGCCTTATGCACCCATAAGGACCCACTACTTTCCATTTCACCGTGCCATCTTCTAAAGTAAGATGCACCATGGTATGTGTTTAAATACCAATTAAAATCAACCGAAACTAATTCTCCAATCGCATTATTTTGTAACAGTTGTTTGATTTTAGTAGCATACGGACTCCATCGATAATTAAAACCTACGATAAGTTTTTTGTCGGACTTTTTTTCGGCGTCTATAATACTTTGACACTTTACTTCATCTGTTGTCATTGGCTTTTCCGTTAGCACATCACAACCCATTTCCAGACCTTTTATAATATATTCATGGTGATTGGAATCTTTGGTGGTCACAATAATCAAATCAGGTTTTGTATCGCGGACCATGTTTTCAAAGTTGGTGAAAACTGGACAATTGGTGCCAATATATTTTCTGCCGTATTCGAGCCTACTTGGATTGATGTCGCTAAGCCCTACAAATTCTAATATATCAGGGTAGGTGTCTACCAAGCGTTTTCCCCAAAAGGTGATGCCTCGCACACCCGTACCTACAAGCGCTATTTTTAGTTTAGCGGTTTTTCCAAAGGCAAAACTGTGAAGTGGTACTGCCGTGCTTGCAGCAAGCATACTTATTGAGCTGAGGAACTTTCGTCTTGTAGTTGTCATGGTAGATAAACGTTTAGTCCTCTACAAGTTACTTAAATAATAAGTATTTCAGAATATTGATAAACTAAACTGGGACTAGTTTGAAGAATAGATTTGGCTGCTGCCGTCTAATCAAAACGTATAGAGCAGCTTTAACTGAAAACTAATAGAGGTGATTGCTCATTAGTTTCACTCTATCCTTTTTTATTGATTGAATATGATTAGATTAAAAAACAAAAGACACCTTTTAGGTGTCTTTTGTTTACTTTAGAAGTGATACTATTAATCTTGTGTAATTACCCATTCTCCTTTGGCGATAAGGGGTTCGGCCTGTTTGAATTTTACCGTTTTACTCTCACCGGATAGTACATTTTTTATAGTCACGCGTTCGTTCCTACCAATCTTTGGCTGTTCTCTAGTAATAGTTTCGGTAACCTGTGGACGTTGTCCTTGGTTTTGTCCGACGGCCCTACTACGTGCGGCTAACTCATCGTTATTAGGAATTTCCTCTTTGGAAGTCTGTAAATTTTCCTTTCTACGCTTTACATTACCGGCTTCTTGTATTTCGTTAGGATTTCCGGAAGGTAATTCGCCTTTAAACAGAAATGAAACTATTTCTTTATTTACTTTCTCAATCATCTTTTTGAAAAGCTCGAAAGCTTCAAACTTATAGATCAATAAAGGGTCTTTTTGTTCGTGAACAGCCAATTGAACGGATTGCTTTAATTCATCCATTTTTCTCAAATGGGTTTTCCACGAGTCGTCTATAATGGCAAGGGATATGTTTTTCTCAAAATCCGTTACCAGCTGCTTTCCTTCACTATCATAAGCTTCTTGAAGATTGGTGACTACGCTAAGGCTTTTTATGCCATCCGTGAAGGGCACCACAATACGTTCAAAATTATTGGAGTTGTCTTCGTATACCTGTTTTATAACGGGCAATGCAGTTGCGGCATTACGGTCCATCTTCTGCTTATAGTGCTCGTAGCCTGCCTTATATACTTTGCCAGTAATTTCTTGGGCACTTAATTTTCCAAATTCGTCCTCAGTAACAGGAGAAGTCATGGAGAAATATTTTATCAATTCAAATTCAAAATTTTTGAAATCACTTGCCCCCTTATTGCTTTCTACAATGACTTCGCAAGTATCATATATCATGTTAGCAATATCTACTTTTAAACGCTCTCCCTGTAAAGCATGACGCCTTCTTTTGTAGACGACTTCACGTTGAGCGTTCATTACATCATCGTACTCCAATAATCGCTTACGCACACCGAAATTATTTTCTTCAACTTTTTTCTGCGCACGTTCTATGGATTTTGTCATCATACTATGCTGAATGACCTCGCCATCTTCTAGCCCCATCTTATCCATCATCTTTGCCACTCTGTCCGAACCGAACAAGCGCATTAGATTATCCTCTAAAGAAACATAGAATTGTGAACTTCCTGGATCTCCTTGACGACCGGAACGTCCACGTAATTGTCTATCTACCCTACGAGAATCGTGTCTTTCCGTACCCACAATGGCTAGTCCTCCGGCTTTCTTTACCTCATTGGAGAGTTTAATATCCGTTCCACGTCCTGCCATATTCGTAGCAATTGTTACTACGCCTCCGTAGCCTGCTTCTGCAACAACATCCGCTTCTTTTTTATGAAGCTTTGCGTTCAAAACGTTGTGTGGTACCTTGCGAACGCTTAAAAGTTTGGATAGTAATTCAGATATTTCAACAGAAGTAGTACCAATAAGAACTGGTCTTCCGGCCTGGCTCAATTTGGTTACCTCGTCAATAATCGCGTTGTATTTTTCTCGTTTCGTTTTGTAAATTAAATCATTGCGGTCATCCCTAGCGATTGGTCTATTGGTTGGGATTTCCATAACATCTAATTTATAGATTTCCCATAGTTCTCCAGCTTCTGTTACCGCTGTTCCGGTCATACCGGCCAGCTTACTGTACATTCTAAAATAATTCTGTAAGGTAACTGTAGCGAATGTTTGAGTCAAGGCTTCAATTTTTACATTTTCCTTGGCTTCGATCGCTTGGTGTAATCCGTCAGAATAGCGTCTACCATCCATGATACGTCCGGTCTGCTCGTCTACAATCATCACCTTGTTTTCCATTACCACATATTCCGTATCCTTTTCAAATAGGGTATATGCTTTTAACAATTGACTCATGGTGTGTATGCGCTCACTCTTTATGGTGAAATCTTTAAACAGTTCTTCCTTCAATTCTGCCTCTTTCTCTATCTCAAGGTTTTGCTGCTCAATTTTTGCTATTTCACCACCAATATCTGGCATTACGAAAAAGTCACGGTTTTGCTCTCCAGAAATATAGTCTACCCCCTTATCGGTAAGTTCTATCTGATTATTTTTCTCATCAATCACGAACAATAGGTCCTCGTCCACTTTGGGCATTTCCCTATTATTATCTTGCATGTAAAAGTTCTCTGTTTTCTGTAACAGTTGCTTTACACCTTCTTCGCTTAAGAATTTTATCAGCGCTTTGTTCTTAGGTAGTCCCCTGAAAACGCGGAGTAATAAGAATCCGCCTTCTTTTGTATCACCTGCGGAAATTAATTTTTTTGCTTCGGCCAAAATACCGGTCAAATGCTGTCGTTGTTTCTGTACAATTTCGTTGACCTTTGGCTTTAGTTCGTTGAACTCATGGCGGTCTCCTTCTGGTACAGGCCCGGAAATAATTAATGGTGTACGAGCATCATCAACCAATACGGAATCTACCTCATCTACGATTGCATAATTATGGGGGCGTTGTACCAAATCTTTTGGGGTATGTGCCATATTGTCCCTAAGGTAATCAAAGCCAAATTCATTATTAGTACCATAAGTGATATCTGCATTATAGGCAGCACGTCTGCCATCTGAGTTAGGCTTATGGTGGTCTATACAATCTACGGATAGGCCATGGAATTCAAAAATTGGAGCCATCCAGGCACTATCTCTTTTTGCTAGATAATCATTAACGGTGACCAAATGTGTTCCATTGCCCGAAAGTGCATTCAAATATAAAGGTAGTGTGGCTACTAAAGTTTTACCTTCACCAGTTTGCATCTCTGCAATTTTACCTTGGTGCAATGCAATACCACCAATAAGCTGCACATCATAATGGACCATGTCCCAAGTAACTTCTTTTCCTGCGGCGTCCCATGAATTTTTCCAAATGGCCTTATCACCATCAAGAGTAACATAGTCCTTGCTTCCGGAAAGTAGTCTGTCATTTTCGGATGCGGTTACCGTGAGTGTTTCGTTATTTGCAAAACGCTTGGCTGTTTCTTTGACTAAGGCAAAGGCCTCCGGTAAGATTTCATTCAACGTGGCTTCGGAAATCGTGTAAGCTTCTTCTTTTAGTTTATCTATTTCCGCATAGCTATCCTCATTTTTGTCGATATCGGTAGACTCATGAACCTCTTTTTCCAATTCGGTTATCTGCGTCGTAATATGTTGGTAGGAATCCTTGATTTTTTGCTTAAAATCTATGGTCTTCTGCCGAATTTCATCCAAGCTTAAACTTTCCATGTCGGCTTCAAAAGACTTTATTTGATTGACTAAAGGTTGAAGCTCTTTTACGTCTTTTTTTGATTTATCGCCAACAAAGGCCTTTAAGACGGAATTTATAAAACTCATATGTGTTTATGTATTTGTGCTGAACGCTTAGGGATATTAAATCACCAA
>CBDUKC010000121.1:0-9499 GCA_965367705.1 uncultured Maribacter sp.
TTTCTCAATACAAATTTAAATGTGCAATGCTACTTGCTAATTTAGTAAATTTGCAACCTTAAATTAGTGACCTAGAAGCATTTCTTATGAAGTTTGCAGAGTATAAAGGATTGGATTTACCACAAGTAGCTACTGAAGTATTAGCTTATTGGAAAGCCAATGCGATTTTTGATAAAAGTATCTCATCAAGGGAAGGAAAGGAAAGTTATGTCTTTTTTGAAGGACCTCCTTCGGCTAACGGTATGCCGGGTATTCACCATGTCATGGCACGTACAATAAAGGATATTTTCCCAAGGTATAAGACCATGAAGGGCTATCAGGTAAAAAGAAAGGCCGGCTGGGATACCCATGGTCTTCCGATAGAACTGGGTGTTGAAAAGGAACTTGGGATAACGAAAGAGGATATTGGAACTAAAATTTCTGTAGAAGAATATAATGCTGCCTGTAAGAAAGCAGTGATGCGTTATACCGACGTTTGGAATGCCATGACCGAACAAGTTGGCTATTGGGTAGATATGGAAGACCCCTATATCACCTACAAGTCTAAATATATGGAGTCTGTTTGGTGGTTGTTGAAACAGATTTACGATAAAGGGCTTATATACAAAGGCTATACCATACAACCGTACTCTCCTAAAGCAGGAACGGGGCTTAGTTCGCATGAGCTTAACCAGCCTGGAACCTATCAAGATGTTACGGATACTACGGTTACGGCCCAATTTAAGGCAGTAGAAGAAACCTTACCCGATTTTTTACAGAACGAGGGGACCATCTATTTCTTAGCATGGACGACAACACCTTGGACCCTACCCTCTAACACAGCACTAACGGTGGGTGCTAAAATAGACTATGTACTCGTAGAAACGTATAATCAGTATACGTTTGAACCTATGAATGCTATTCTTGCCAAAAACTTGGTGGGGAAGCAATTTTCAGGAAAGTTTTTTGAAGTACATGAAAAGCCAAGATTGTTAGATTATGTTGGCGGTGATAAAAAAATTCCATTTTATATCGTAAAGGAGTTTAGAGGCAAGGACCTTATAGATATTAGATACGAACAATTAATAGATTATGTACTCCCCTATGAAAATGCTGAAAATGCATTTAGAGTAATTGCAGGTGATTTTGTAACCACTGAAGATGGTACAGGTATTGTACATACGGCACCGACCTTTGGCGCGGACGATGCCCTAGTTGCCAAACAAGCCATACCTGAAATACCGCCTATGTTGGTCTTGGACGAGAACGGTAATACTGTTCCTTTGGTAGATTTACAAGGTAAATTTAGGCCTGAACTAAAAGAGTTTGGAGGTAAATACGTTAAAAATGAGTATTACAATGATGGTGAAGCTCCGGAAAGGTCTATAGATGTTGAAATTGCTATTAAATTAAAAGAAGAGAATAAGGCATTCAAAGTAGAGAAGTATGTTCATAGTTATCCAAACTGTTGGCGTACGGACAAGCCTATTCTATATTATCCTTTGGATTCTTGGTTTATTAAAGTAACCGAGATTAAGGATCGAATGTTTGAACTGAACCAAACCATTAACTGGAAACCGAAAGCAACTGGTGAAGGTAGGTTTGGTAATTGGTTAGCGAATGCAAACGATTGGAATCTTTCTAGATCTAGATATTGGGGAATTCCTTTACCTATTTGGAGAACTGAGGATGGTACTGAGCAAATCATGATTGGTTCTGTAGCAGAACTTAAGACGGAGATGGAAAAAGCAGTTGTCGCTGGCGTTTTGGAGAAGGATATTTTCGAAGATTTTATAGTAGGCGATATGTCTGAGGACAACTATGATAAAATTGATTTACATAAGAATATAGTGGACCAAATAATCTTGGTTTCACCTTTAGGTAAAGCCATGAAACGGGAGAGCGATTTAATTGACGTTTGGTTCGATAGTGGCTCCATGCCCTACGCACAATGGCATTACCCGTTTGAGAACAAGGATTTAATTGATAAGGGAGAGTCCTTCCCTGCAGATTTTATTGCTGAAGGCGTTGATCAGACACGCGGATGGTTCTATACACTTCACGCTATTGGTACGATGGTCTTTGATTCTGTGGCCTATAAAAATGTCGTTTCTAATGGACTTGTTTTGGATAAGGAAGGGAAAAAGATGTCTAAGCGTTTAGGCAATGCGGCAGACCCATTTGAAACCATGAACGAACACGGTGCAGATGCTACGAGATGGTATATGATTAGTAATGCCAATCCATGGGACAACTTAAAGTTTGATGCGGAAGGTATTGTTGAGGTTAAACGTAAATTCTTTGGCACATTATACAATACCTATTCGTTTTTTGCACTGTACGCCAATTTAGATTCCTTTTCGTTTAGTGAACAAAACATACCTGTTGCAGAACGAACAGAGATAGATAGGTGGGTTCTATCTGAATTAAACTCCTTAGTTAAGGAAGTAGATGATGCATACGGGGATTACGAGCCTACTCGAGCTACTAGGGCAATTTCTAATTTTGTGCAGGAAAATCTAAGTAATTGGTACGTACGTTTATGCAGAAGACGTTTTTGGAAAGGTGAATATGAAAAAGATAAGATAGCTGCTTATCAAACCCTATATACTTGTTTGCTCACAGTTGCAAAACTATCTGCTCCGGTTGCACCCTTTTTTATGGATCGGTTGTATCGCGATTTAATAGCTACGACCAATTCGGAATCTTTTGAAAGCGTTCACTTGGCGGATTTTCCAGTAGCTGATACTAGTTTTATGGATAAAGGCTTGGAAGCTAAAATGAACAAGGCCCAAATTATTTCATCCTTGGTACTGTCGATCCGTCAAAAGGAAAAAATAAAGGTGAGACAACCTTTACAGAAAATAATGATTCCTGTATTGGACGAACAAGACAGAAAAGATATTCTTGCGGTTTCTGACCTGATAAAGTCAGAAGTGAACGTTAAGGAAATTCAACTTTTGGATGATGCATCTGGTGTTCTGGTAAAACGTATTAAACCTAATTTCAAGACCTTAGGACCTAAATACGGTAAGGATATGAAGTTAGTCGCTGCAGCCGTAACTAAATTTACACAGGAGGATATCCAAAAAATTGAGCAGGAAGGCGAAATTTCTATTCAAGTAGGAAATAAAAATAGTATTTTACAGTTACAGGATGTAGAAATAAGTTCTCAAGATATTGAAGGTTGGTTAGTAGCAAGTTCCAATAAAATTACGGTAGCTCTTGATGTTACTATTAACGATGACCTTAGAAAAGAAGGCATAGCAAGGGAACTAGTTAATAGAATACAAAATTTAAGAAAGGAGTCCGGTTTTGAGGTTACTGATAAAATTATTATTAAGTTACAGAAAGACGGCATTGTAGAAGATGCTGTTGAAAGTAATTTATCATATATAAAAACAGAAACACTTACGGCTGAACTTCATTTGGAGAACAGCGTAGAGAATGGCACAGAAGTTGTTTTTGACGAAGTGAGTACTAAATTGTTTATTGTAAAGAAGTAAAAAATGGCACAAGATTTAAATATTAGATATCCAGATAAGGATTTGGCCGAATTTAAAATACTTATCGAAGAAAAGATAGTAAAGGCAAACGGTCACTTAGCATTACTGAAAAGTTCTTATATGAACGATGGAAATAATGGTACTGATGATACCTCCCCAACCTTTAAGGCCTTTGAGGAAGGTTCTGAAACTATGAGTAAGGAGGCAAATACCCAATTGGCAATTCGCCAGGAAAAATTCATTAGAGACCTTAAAAATGCCTTGTTGCGTATAGAAAATAAGACGTACGGTGTTTGTCGGGTAACGGGCAAGCTCATCAATAAAGAGCGTTTAAAACTAGTGCCGCATGCTACACTAAGTATTGAAGCAAAAAATATGCAATAGTAATTAAAACGCCTTTAGGGGCGTTTTTTTAATAAGAGATATTGAGATTATTGCCATTGGTTTTGTTTTGTTTTATGGGTACGTTGGTTGTAGCCCAAAAACAGTTAAAAAGAACGATTAAAGCTTCATCTATCAACCTCTTGCAGATTAATACCGATAATTGTTATGAGCTACGTATTGAAACTGCTCAGACCGATGAAATAGTTATTGAAGCGCAATTGGAAGGTGAGTACAGTAAAGACCTTGAATTAGAGGTGCATCAAAATGGAAATACCTTGGTTTTCGCTGCTGGTTTTCGCTCTGGTTTTGTTAATCCTAATGATAAGCTTAGTGCGCATAAAGTGGTATCGATAGGGTTGCATGTGCTTCTGCCCGAAGGGAAAAATGTTCAGATTTATGGCGCCAATACTACAGTGGTAGTAAGAGGAGATTATAATGACTTAAACATTGTATTGGCAGACGGGTACTGTGAGTTGAACCAAGTATCGCAAAAAGCAACGGTTAGGACGCAAAGTGGCGACATTTTAGTTCGTACAGATAGTGGTAGTACTAAAGCTGTTAGTAAATACGGAACTGTAAGACTAGTGGTTCTTCCCAAAGGTTTAAACCTTTATAATTTATCTACTGTGACCGGTAATATAGAACTAAGGAAACCCGATTAATATTTCTATTTTTGTCTTTTATTAAAATCAGATGAGTTTAAAGAAGTCCGCCCTGCTTATATTGTTGATACTTGTTATTGACCAATGGAGTAAAATTTTTATCAAGACCCATTTCGTATTAGGAGAGTCTATAGATGTTTTTAATTGGTTTAAAATTCTCTTTATAGAAAACGAGGGTGCTGCATGGGGAGCGAAGCTAAGTGACCTTCTTCCAATTTCTGATAAAGTAGGAAAACTGGTGCTTACTATTTTTAGGTTGTTCGCCATTTGCGGAATAGGGTATTGGCTATATGATGTCATACGCAAAAAAATGTCTCGTACATTGGTAATAGCTGTTTCGCTTATTTTTTCAGGAGCCCTAGGAAATATTATCGATTCTGTCTTTTTCGGAATGATATTTAACCAGAGTTATAATGAGGTGGCTACCCTGTTTTCAAGCGAACCATATGGTAGTCTTTTTTATGGAAAAGTAGTAGATATGTTATATTTTCCAATCATAGATACTACCTGGCCAGACTGGTTGCCGTATTTAGGCGGTAGTAATTTTAGGTTTTTTGAACCTGTTTTTAATATTGCGGATACCGCAATAAGTACAGGGGTCGGTATTTTACTTGTTTTTAATAAGAAAGCTTTTAAGGAAAATGTAGAAAAAGAAGAAGTAGATTTAGTTGAAACAACCGTTCAAGACGTACCAAAGGAATAAACGGTTTTAGGTGTTACGCAGAAATCTAATGCTATGTCTGAACTATGAATATCCGTTATTTTTTCTTCTGCCTCAAAAAAAGAAACACCAACTTTTATGACATCTTTACGACACGCAGATAAAAAAGTATCGTAGTATCCTTTTCCGTATCCTACACGGTTACCTTCCTTGTCAAAGGCTAACAAAGGAACAAAGACCACATCTATTTTTTGCGGAGAAATGGTTATGCCTTCTTTGGGTTCGGGAACTCCCCATTTGCTTAATGTAAAAGTGGTATTATCGGTTAAAAGATAGTGTTGTAAGTTTTGTCCACTAATAACCTTTGGTACGATTACGTGCTTATCTTTTCCTTGTAAAATAGAGAGTATAACAGATGTGTCTATTTCTTTTTTATCTGCAATAGGTAAGAACAAATGATAATAATCAAATTGCCATATAGGTAATTCTAAAAGCTTGTTGGCGATAGAAATAGATTCTGATGTAATTTTCGCTAATGGTAGAGAGTTACGTCTTTTAGTGTAGGTAGTACGTAATGACTTCTTCAACATGGTTGGAGAACTGAAAATACAGATGTTAATAGGAGCTTACTCCTTTCCAGCGACTGCAAAAAACACTTTAAAGAAAAGCATTAATATAAGATATGTACCTAATGTAATAATGTAGCTTTCCATAGCTCGGGGTTTATGTTCCGGATAAATGTAAGTAAAAAAATTATTATTTATCCTTTAAGTGTTCTTTTTTATCGATTAAATGCATATTTTTTGTAAAACATTAACACTTGAGTCAATAGGATGTTTCAAATGTTTCATGTAAAATATTGAATATCAGTTATTTAAAATTATTAGGCGATTGGTGTAAGTTTTGCACCAATCCTATTGGATTAACAACTTGGTAGATCTGACCCGCTATTATTCTTATTATTAATGATTATGAATCATTAATAATAAGAATATGATAATTAGTGATAAGCTAAGATTAGGGGTAGTGTCTATTTGAAGTTTTGATTATCGAATTTAACAATGAAGGAGATGAAGTGATATTGCGTTAAATTCTGTAAAACCGGCCTGCATTTTATAAAAAGAAAGTAATTTGAGCAATATTCCTTAATCATCAGCGCATATCATTTATCATGTCTCAAATTCCAATTGAAATCCAATTAAGTTCGTTGCCAACAGGACCTGGGGTGTATCAATTTTATGACACCAAGGACGTCATATTATATGTAGGTAAGGCAAAAAACTTAAAGAAAAGGGTTACATCGTATTTTACCAAAAATCACGAGTATGGAAAAACTCGAGTAATGGTCAAGAAGATTGATAAGATCAAACATATTGTAGTTCCTACAGAGTCTGATGCATTGCTGTTAGAGAACAATCTAATTAAGGAGTATAGACCACGCTACAATGTGCTGCTTAAAGATGATAAGTCATATCCTTGGATTTGTTTGAAAAATGAACGTTTTCCGAGACTTTTCCCAACTAGAAGGGTCATAAAAGATGGTTCTGAATATTATGGACCATACACTAGTATGAAAACGGTTAGGACATTACTAGACCTTATAAAGAGTGTGTATCCATTACGCACGTGTAACTATGATCTATCCAGTGAAAAGATACAGAATGGAAAGTATAAGGTGTGTTTGGAATATCATCTGGGGAATTGTAAAGGGCCTTGTGAAGATTTTCAGAGCAACGAGGAATATAGCCGGCAAATAGATGATATACGTGAAATAGTAAAAGGAAATTTCAAATCCTCCTTACTTTATTTTAAAGGACAAATGAGACAGCTGGCAACTGAGATGAGGTTTGAGGAGGCACAACAAATAAAGGAAAAAATAGATGTTTTAGAAAACTATCAGGTGAAATCTACGGTTGTAAACCCCAAAATCAGTAATGTTGATGTGTTTACGATAGTTTCTGATGAAGCATTTGCCTATGTTAATTTTCTTCAGCTTTCTCACGGCTCCATTGTAAGATCGCATACCATGGAGCTTAAAAAGAAACTATCTGAAAAGGATGAAGAACTACTTCAGTTAGCTATCGTTGAAATTCGACAGCGTTTTAAGTCGCAATCTAAAGAAATATACGTGCCGTTTAGGGTTGCAGTTCCTGAAGGTTTATTGGTTTCTATTCCAAAACTTGGAGACAAAAAACGTATTCTAGAAATGTCTGAAAGAAATGCTAAATTTTTTAGACAAGAGCGTTTTAATCAAATAAGAATTATTGACCCGGATAGGCATACGAATAGGATTATGGCCCAAATGAAGAAAGATTTGCGCCTTTCTTCCGAGCCTAGACATGTGGAGTGTTTTGATAATAGTAATATACAAGGGACACATCCAGTAGCGGCATGTGTTGTGTTCAGGGACGGTAAAGCTTCTAAGAAGGAGTATCGGCATTATAACATAAAGACTGTTGAAGGTCCTGATGATTTTGCCTCTATGGAAGAGGTTGTGTATAGAAGATACAAACGTTTGTTGGAAGAAGAAACCCCACTACCACAACTTATTGTGATAGATGGTGGTAAGGGGCAGCTATCCTCTGCAGTAAAGAGCCTTGATATATTGGGATTACGTGGTAAGATCGCGATTATAGGTATAGCCAAACGACTGGAGGAGATTTATTTTCCCGAAGACCCAATACCGTTGTATTTGGATAAAAAGTCAGAAAGTTTGAAAATTATACAACAATTAAGAAACGAGGCGCACCGTTTTGGGATTACGTTTCATAGGAACAAAAGGAGCAAAACAGCCATAAGTTCAGAGTTGGAAGGAATTAACGGTGTAGGGGAAAAGACGGCAAAAGAACTTTTAAAACGTTTTAAATCGGTCAAGAGAATAAAGGAGGCTACCATGGAACATCTGAAGGAGGTAGTGGGAGAGTCAAAAGCAAAGAAAGTATATGAGTCTTTTAATAGAACATAAAACTTATAGAGTATATGCTATAATAAGGATTGTATGCGTTTTTGCGCTATGCGTTACATGGGGCGTACAATCTCAGGAGACGATTAAAAAATCAGATAAAAAAATAGGCTTAGTATTAAGTGGTGGTGGGGCAAAGGGCCTGGCACATATTGGAGCGTTAAAGGTCATTGAAGAGGCAGGTGTAAAGATTGACTATATCGGCGGCACGAGTATGGGAGCCATTATCGGTGCATTGTATGCATCAGGTTATAGCGCAGACCAACTAGATTCCATGTTCAGGGCAACTAATTTTAGTAAACTTATTCAAGATAACCTTCCAAGGAGTGCGAAAACGTTTTACGAAAAGGAAGATTCTGAAAGGTATGCCTTAACGCTGCCTTTTGATGGATTTAAAGTTTCCGTTCCTCCGGCGTATTCCGGAGGGCAGAATATTTATAATGAAATGGTGCGTTTGCTGTACCATGTGAAGGATGTGAAGGATTTTTCTAAATTGCCTATTCCCTTTGTTTGCATTGCTACGGATATTGAAACGGGAAATGAGGTAGTCTTCAATTCTGGATATTTGCCCGAAGTTATTATGGCAAGTGGCACATTCCCTTCACTTTTTGAGCCAGTTACCATAGACGGTAAAGTGCTAATAGATGGTGGGGTAGTTAATAATTATCCAATAGAAAAAGTAAGGGACATGGGTGCTGATATCATTATTGGCGTAGATGTACAACACGGTCTTTCGAATAGGGAATCCCTCCTCTCTGCAACAGAAATTCTTTTACAGATAAATAATTTCCAAGGTGTTGCCGACATGGTAGAAAAAGTGGAGGACACCGATATTTATATAAAACCGGAGATTGAAAAATATACGGTGATTGAATTTAACAAGGCCAATGAAATAGTAAAGACTGGTGAACTAGCAGCTATTGCAAAGTATAATGAGTTACAACAATTATCTTCAGAAATAGATAATTCAAAACCGATTGTGGCACCTATTCAGGCAACCGATTCTATTATCATCAACAGACTTATAATTAGTGGTGATACTACTCATACTAGGGGGTATGTAAAGGGAAAACTTCGGTTTAAATTGGGAGAACCCATTACGTTTAATAAACTAAAACAAGGAATAGGGAACCTAAGTGCAACCGGTAACTTTAAAACGAATAGATATAAATTGATTTCCAACGGTATTGGAGATGATTTGATTTTAAGTTTAGATGAATCTGCTAATACAGCTTTCTTTAGGGTAGGAGCCCATTACGATGATTTGTACAAGAGTGCCGCTATTTTAAATTTCACTAAGAAAAATCTATTGGTAATAGATGATAGGGCTTCCATAGACTTTATT
>CBDUKC010000122.1:0-9495 GCA_965367705.1 uncultured Maribacter sp.
GAAATACTGATTGATTGCCTTATGAAAACCAAGCTTTTTCTTTTATCTATTTTTTCTTTTGTTCAGGTTGCCTATGCGGACATTTCCTTGCCTCAAATATTTGGAAATGGTATGGTACTTCAACGTGAATCAAAAGTATACCTTTTTGGATGGGCGGCTCCAAATGAGACCTTTACCATTACCACTGGCTGGGATGGTGCTACGGTAGAAGTAAAGACAGGTGTAAATGCAAAATGGAGAATATTGGTACATACCCCCAAAGCAGGAGGTCCTTACGAAATAGCATTCAGGGGTAAGGACAATACCATCATACTAAATAAGGTGCTCATAGGGGAAGTTTGGTTAGCATCAGGACAATCTAATATGGAATGGAGTGCCAATCTCGGTATAGATAATAAGGAAGACGAGATAAAAAACGCAAATCACCCAACGATTCGTTTTTTTACGGCTGCCAAACGGACTTCTTTTACTCCACAGGAGGATGTGTCTGGGAGATGGGAAGTCTGTTCGCCAAAAACCATGGCAGATTTTAGTGCAGTCTCTTATTTTTTTGCTAAAAGAATTCAAGAGGAAATAGATATTCCCATAGGACTTATAGATGCTTCTTGGGGAGGGTCATGTGCAGAAGTTTGGACTCCGGAATACGTATTTAATGAAAATCAAGAACTGTTGGAATCGTATAAATTAATTAAACACAATCAATGGGCTCCTATAGAACGATCTACATTATATAATGCTATGATTGCGCCTTTAACTGGCTTTCAAATCTCTGGTGTTTTATGGTATCAAGGAGAAGCTAATACTGCTAATGCTGAAAGTTATAAGGATTTGTTTACCAAAATGATAACTGCTTGGCGAAAAAAATGGAATACAGACTTGCCATTTTATTATGTGCAAATAGCACCTTACAACTATGGTAAAGCATTTGAAGGTGTAGTAGTGCGCGACCAACAGCGCCAATCGCTTACACTAGAACATACAGGCATGGTGGTCACTAGTGATATCTGCACTATAGATGACATACACCCTCAGAACAAGCAGGATGTAGGAATCCGTTTGGCGAATATAGCGCTCAAAGAACATTTTAAAGTATTGGACTCAGAAGTTTATGGTCCCCAGTACAAGGATATCGAGATTAATAAAAAGGAAATAATTGTGCATTTTGACCATGCGAACGGCCTCTATTTTAAAGATAAAAACAAATCACTTTTTGAAGTTGCCGGGGCAGATGGGATTTACTTTACGGCCAAAGCAAAAATAAAGAAGAATACGGTTGTAGTAGCGGCCAAAGAAGTTGGGGAACCAGTATCGGTTAGATTTGCCTGGGCAAATACAGCTATTTCTAACGTATTCAATGCTGCACAATTACCTTTATCGTCATTTAAAAGCAGGTGATACAAGGTTTTGTTGAAAGCAACGCAGTACAGTACCAAAAATTGAGTTTACCCGTTTTTATAAAAAGCTGAAACAGTGATCAACCTATTTTGTCATTCCCTGTGCTTTTGGTGTAACTGGACACTGCATTTTTAGTCGTTCGTATAAAAAATATTTAATGTTTAAACCAAAAGCCTTAACTTAACTTGCAAAATTACTATACATGCAAATAAAAGAATCTTCCGAAATTTTTGATGTTATAATTGTCGGCTCTGGCGCTGGTGGTGGAATGGCCACCAAACAATTGGCAGATGCAGGCCTTAACGTAGCCGTAGTAGAGGCTGGGCCGTTTTTTGACCCGGCAGACCCCAAAACAATGACTCAATTAAAATGGCCTTATGACTCTCCCAGAAGAGGTGCGGGAACAGATCGCGCATTTGGAGAATGGGATATGTCCTATGGAGACTGGGAAGTAAAAGGAGAACCGTATACAGTTGAATCGGGAACTACCTTTAAATGGTGGCGTGCGAGAATGTTGGGCGGTAGAACCAACCATTGGGGTCGTATTTCTTTACGTTTTGGTCCAAAAGATTTTAAAGGGAAGACGCGTGATGGTCATGGAGAGGACTGGCCTATTGATTATAATGACGTTAAACCGTATTACGATAAGGTAGATAAATTAATTGGTGTTTTTGGTACGAATGAAGGTTTGGAAGATGATCCGGATGGCTTCTTTCTTCCGCCCCCGAAACCAAGATTGCATGAACTTTTTTATATAAAAGGAGCAAAAAAATCGGGTATTCCAGTAATACCTAGTCGTATGTCCATGTTGACAAAACGAATCAATAATGATCGTGGTATCTGTTTTTATTGCGGACAATGCGGACGTTCATGTTCAGTGTATGCAGATTTTTCTGCTGGTAGCTGTTTGATATTTCCGGCGCAGAAAAGTGGCGGACAAGTAAAATTATTCGTTAACGCAATGGTGCGCGAGGTAACTACCAACGATGAAGGAAAAGCTACAGGTGTATCTTACATCAGTAAGGAAGATCGAAAGGAATATAAATTAAAGGCCAAAGTAGTAGTTTTAGCGGCTTCGGCCTGTAGTTCTGCGCGAATCCTTTTAAATAGTAAAAGCGAACAACATCCTAATGGCTTAGGAAATAGTAGTAATCTAATCGGTAAATACCTGCATGATTCTACAGGAAGTAGTGGTATGGCTTTTATACCAGACCTTATGAACCGTGATGTTTCCTACAATGAAGATGGTGTTGGAGGTATGCACGTGTATAGCCCTTGGTGGGGAGATACCAAGAAATTAGATTTTCCAAGAGGATATCATATCGAAGTCTGGGGTGGTATGGGGCAACCCAACTATGGTTTTGGCTTTGATCAGGGTGCGTTTAACAAGTTAGTGGGACTTCCTACTGGTGGATATGGGGATAAGCTTCGTGATGAAGTAAAATCATATTATGGTGCAATTGTCGGTTTCGGCGGCAGAGGTGAAGGTTTGGCGGTAAAAGATAATTACTGTGAAATAGACCCTACAACCGTAGATGATTATGGTATACCAGTACTTAAGTTTAATTATAAGTGGTCTGATATTGAAGTAAGGCAGGCCAAACACATGCAAGATACGTTCGAGGAAATTTCACATAATATGGGTGGTATTTATTTGAATAAGCCAGGAAAAGATAGGGATTACGGCCTTCATGCCCCTGGAGAAATTATTCATGAAGTAGGTACGACTCGGATGGGTGATGACCCTACCACTTCGGTAACCAATAAATTCAACCAGTTACATGACGTGGATAATGTATTCATTGTAGATGCAGGACCATTTGTGTCTCAAGCCGATAAGAACTGTACATGGACAATTTTAGCGCTGTCTTGGAGAGCAAGTGATTATATTATTGAACAATTAAAACAGCAAAATATCTAGAGTATGGCAATGGATAGAAGAAAAAGTATACAAACGATGATTTTAGGGGCGGGAGCTTCGGCTTTGGCATTTCATGGTTGTAAAACAGAAGATAAGACGGCTGATGAAGCGTTGACAATTGCGGAGGATACTAATTATTTTGGTAGGACACCAGATGAATTGGAACGTATCGAAAAATTGAATGCGGAGCAGCTTTTTAATGAACATGAAATGGATACCATAGCTGTATTGAGTACGGTTATCCTTCCTGCAAAAGAACCTCATGGAGGACCTTTAGAAGCGGATGTGCCTGAATTTATAGAATTCATAGGTAAAGATATGCCCGATATGAAAAACACATTGCTTGGAGGCTTAATGTGGATGGACCATAAGAGCAATACCGACTTTGGAACTGAATTCAAGTCGGCCACCTTGGAACAACAAAAGCAGATTTGCGATGAAATTTGTTTTCATGATGATGATATACCGCTCGATGAACAGCCTTTGGAAATACAGTTTTTTGCTTTGATGCGTAATCTTGTAGTGACTGGTTATTATACGTCTAAAGTAGGTATTGCCGACTTAGGATATAAAGGAAACCAGCCAAACGTTTGGGATGGTGTACCACAAGATGTTTTGGATAAACATGGCGTAGCGTACGATCCAGAGTGGCTTGCCAAATGTATTGATCAAAGCACCAGGAATACGGTGGCCACATGGGATGATCAAGGGAACTTATTAACCTAATTTATTAGTTTATGTTTAGTGATTTAATTTATTCATAATGAAGAAGTTGGTATTGCTTTTTGTTTTTTTAATTTCTAGTACTGTTACTGTTGGACAGGAATTAGGTTTGCAGTTATACAGTCTTAGAAATCAATTTAAAACAGACGTTCCGGGTACATTAGATCTAATTGAATCCTGGGGTATTACCAATATTGAAGGGGGTGATAGCTATGGCGTTCCATTGGTGGAGTTCAAAAAAATGTTGAAAGACCGTGGCTTAATGATGCGTAGTATCCAAGGTGAGTATATGGATCTTAAGAACGACGTAGAAAAGGTCATACAAAATGCCAAGGATTATGATGTCTCTTATGTGATGTGTGCTTGGATTGATCACAAAGATGGTACCTTCGATTTCGCAAAGGCAATGGAGGCTACAGAAGTTTTTAATAAAGCTGGAAAACGGTTGAAGGAGGAAGGTATTACGCTAGTATACCATGCACATGGGTATGAGTTTCGAAATTATGAGGACGGCTCTCTTTTTGATTATATGGCAAAAAATGCAATGCATTTTGGGTTTGAAATGGACGTATATTGGGTGCAACATGGTGGGGGAAACCCTATGATATTATTGAATAAATATCCCGATAAGTTTAAATTGATGCACTTAAAGGACATGCAACACGGTATGGTGGGTGATGTTTCAGGACATTCGGACGTAGAAACCAATGTTACGTTAGGGACTGGTCAAATAGATATGGACGGTCTCATTAAAAGAGGAAAAGAATTAGGTGTTGACTATTTTTTTATAGAAGATGAATCTTCAAGGGTAGTAGAGCAGATGCCGGGAAATGTGAAATTCTTCAGAAGCTTGGATTAACAAAATTTGACTAAAGAATAAAAACCTCTGTTACCATGGTAACAGAGGTTTTTATTTGGATTTATTTCAAATAGGAATAGTATTACGAATAAATCATGTTACTCGAAACGTGGCTTCAATCAATTGTTCTTATTCTTTTACCGCTAACCCAACCATAGAATCTGCAGTTCCGTAGTATAAAAACCAGTTGCCCTTAAAATAAACCAATCCTTGGATAAAAGTAGTACCTGCTTTATACTGTCCACTAATTTCATGAGGTAGGCTTGGGCATATAAAGGGAGTGTCTAATCTTTCAATCATCTTCGTGGGGTTGTTTTTATCGAACAATACTTGACCTCCGCAGTATGTTCCTTCGGGATATTTGGTGGTTGCACCTTCCCCGCTAAGATTTTTTCCATTATACAATAGTAGTATACCAGCATCAGTGTACAGCGCTGGAGGTCCTGGTTCTGTCAAATGGCTGTCAAATTCATTAACGGTTGGGGTAAAGGAATATAACAATTCTCCGTCCTCTTTCAAGGTAGGTTGCCAATCAACTCCATTGGAGGAGACGGCAAGATTTACAAATAATTCACCCCAGTACATGAGGTATTTACCATCAATTTTTTTAGCAATTAATCTTCCATTTACCAATTCTGTCACCATAGAGCCGGACTTGCTCCATACATCCAAAAATTTTCCTCCATGAGCCTCTTCAAAAACAGGCCCCTGCTTTGTCCAATTACGCAAATCTTTGGAGGTAGCACTGGATAAACGAGCAACATCTTTGTTCCAGCTTGTATACATCATGATGTAAGTACCCTCCGGTGTTTCTACAACTCTAGGATCTTCGATACCTCCAGGTTGATCCCATTGTGAAAATTCATCATTATCAGGATATAGGACAGGTTGTGGATGCTTTGTAAAATGAATACCATCCGTGCTATATGCTAGTCCAATTCGAGAAGTTCTACCCCCAAGAATTGCCTTAGGATTATCTTCTGCTCTAAATAGCACAAATACGGTATCGTTGCGCACAACAGCTCCTGGATTAAAGACATCGGCCTTTTGCCATTGAACCGCTTTGTTACTTACTGGGTCATTGAATACGTACGAAGAATCGGCAGTCATGATAGGATTTACCGTTGTTTTTTTGAAATCTAACATCCATTTTTCATGCGTATCAGTTTGGCTGGTATCAGGTACTTCCTTTGCTTCTTTACAAGAGCTTAAAATAAGGAGTATTGGAAGCGTTACAGCTAAAATATTTTTCATCTGAATTTAGTTTTAAGGTTCAAGGTAAGAATAAAATTATCAGCAGTTCTACGTAATGGAACTTAAATGTGTATCTATGGGTTTATAACTATATAGGGATAAAATACGTCCGCACACATAACGGGGTTTTGACTATTCTAGCCATTCTTTATGCGGACTTTACTGTTTCGTATTCAATTACTAATCAACGCGCTTGAATAGCAGTAGACGCACATCCATAGCTTTATTTCCTGGAATTTTTACCGCTTCTAAAACCAGAGGGCTTCTTCCCTTGGCAAGAGAAATGTTTCCTAGTATTTTGGATTTAAAATCCTTTACATACGATTCCATTCTAGGGCTACGGTCATGTTCCATACCTGTCAATGGCGGATCATGAGATTCAGTAAGGCTGGCAATTAATTTATGTTCATCATGCTTTAACTGAATTGCCACGCCTTCATCGCCCTTGGCCAAGGTATACAACATTGTTACTTCGTACGAACCACTTTCCAATACGTTAATATCCCAGGTTATAGCGTCGCTAATACTCGTCCAATTGGTAAAAAAAGTATCGTTTGGGAATCGATTACTTCGTTTGATGGTTCCATGTGGTTTGCCATCACGGGCCGGCAACTGCGTATACTTATGTTCAGGATGGCCTAAGGTAAAAGGTCTTTGGTCTTGTAAGGGCTGAATAGCTCCGGTGTTTTTTAACCACTTGGATTTAGCTTGCTCTAGCGAATCCTTTATTAAAGGCAGGTTTTTGGAGATATCTGATGTTTGTCCTACATCTTTTTTCATATCATATAAACGCCCTGTTTCATCTAGCCTATAGTGTTGGTTCCTAACACTTGTTCTTCCATTCCAGTGATTGTAAATGAATCTATCTTGAATGGGAACCGTATCGTTCAAAAGTAGTTTTGATAAATCTAGTCCATCTATGGGCTTCTCAATAGTAGTGGAAATTTCGAACAAACCAGCCAGGGTAGGCAGTATGTCAATTGCGCTCGCTATCTGTGTTATGCGCTTCCCTGCTTTAAGGGTTCCTTTCCATTGCATGTGAAGCGGCGACCGTACACCTCCTTCATCCGTAGAACCTTTCTTACCGCGCATGCCAGCGTTCCATCGCCATCCATTGGGGCCATTATCGGACATGAAAATAACTATTGTATTTTCTTCTAGCCCCAATTCTTTTAATCTACTTACGACTCGGCCTACATTGTGATCGATATTTTCTACCATAGCCAGGGCAGCTTTAGTAAAAGTTACATCTTCCTCCTCGTTCCCTGTGTATCGTTTTTCCAAGGTAGCATCCTTAAATTTGTTCCAATAGGCATCGGGTACCTGCATGGGGCTATGTGGTGTATTGTAAGGTAAGTATAGAAAAAACGGACCTTCTTTTTCTTTTTCGATAAACTGAAGCCCTTTGTTTGTTAGGTCATCAACGAGAAACCCATTACCCTTTACAATAGTACCGTTATGCTCTAGCATCGGGTCAAAGTAGCTGCCCCAATGACCTGATGCGAATCCATAGAAATCATCAAAACCTCTAGAATTTGGATGATAAGGAGGTTGCATGCCATTATGCCATTTTCCGTAGGCGGCTGTCGCATATCCCTCTTTCTTTAAAACATCCGCTAGCGTTGTTTCATCAAGGTTCATTCGCTCGCCTCCCTCAGATGTTGCGTATACTCCTAAACGTGTAAAGTGCCTCCCCGTAAGTAATTCTGCCCTTGTAGGTGAGCAGACTGGCTGTACGTAGAAATTATTGAAGGAAATACCGTTCAAGGCTAAACTATCTATATTTGGGGTTTGGAGATTGGTATTTCCGTTATAGCTTAAGTCCCCCCAGCCTTGGTCATCCGCAACAATAAGCACTAGATTGGGTGGAGTTTTCTTTTCAGTTTTTAATGCTGAAGCGGTGGGATATTTTTCTTTCTCAGATGGCTTCTCTTTTTTATGTTCACTACAGGAAACAGTCATCAGAACGGCTATTGTTAAAAGAGAAATATAGTGTTTCATAGTTTTTGGTTAAATTGCCTGTAGGTATTTTGTTTGAGCAAGTCGGTAATCAATACTAGCCATAAATGGTATTATTTAAAACATATAATAGGTGTTAAATTTTCATAGATTTTTTTTCTTAAAAATAGACATTAAAAAACCGATTGGCGCTTCTACTGTCTTAAACGTAATTATGTTAGGTCTACTTGTCGTTGCTTGTAACGGAGAAAAGAAGACAGATGAAAAGAAAGTCATAGGAACTCGAGAGCAGGTATCAAAAGATACAAGTAGGGTAATAACCATTGAAGATGCGGAACTAAATAAAAAAACCGAACCAATACCTTTAACATCACTCGCGGATTCTACCTTTATCCGTTTGGCTGATTATAGTGACGGTTTCTCATATGATATGCGCTATGCGACGGATAATAATTTCCTAAAAGAACAAGTTTACGATTGTGCGGAATGTTATATGCGTGTGAAGACTGCCAAGGCCCTGCTAGCCGCCAATTCCGATTTTGAGAAAAGTGGCGTTCGAATTAAGTTTTTTGATTGTTACCGACCAAACTCCGTCCAATATAAGATGTGGAAAATTGTTCCAAACCCACAATATGTGGCTAATCCTAAAAAGGGAAGTATTCATAATAAAGGAGGTGCAGTGGACATCACGTTGGAAACCCTAGATGGGGAAGAATTGGACATGGGAACAGATTTTGATTTCTTTGGGAAGCGCGCCTATCATGATATGACCGATTTACCTAAGCACATTCTAGACAATAGAAAACTACTGAAAGAAACGATGGAATCCCATGGTTTTTGGTCTATTCGGACTGAGTGGTGGCATTACAATCTTTCCTCGGCATCAAATGATCGCGTTGCTAATTTTAAATGGGAGTGCAACTAAAATTAATACTGGATGAGAACTTTCTTTTTTAGCCTTTTCGTTCTTCTATCGGCTACCATGCATATTTATCCCAAAGGGGGACATGGATTTTCTATGGCTCGAAATGATGCTCATCTTAGGGGTTGGACGGAACGTATGTTTGAGTAGTTAGAGAGTCTAGAATAGTTTCTATTATTTTTCCAAGAAACATAGCACTACATCTATTCAACTTTTATATTTTTGCAGACTTCTACAAAGGGAAATTACTTTGGAAAATTCAAGATAAATGACGCTGTGTTTCATTTTGAGTTTTTGAGATATAATAATGTTGCATCTTACTATATGATGCATCACTAATTTCGGGATGTAGCGCAGTCCGGTAGCGCACTCGGCTGGGGGTCGAGTGGTCGCAGGTTCAAATCCTGTCATCCCGACGAAATTGAAAAGTGATTTACAACTGTAAATCACTTTTTTTATTAC
>CBDUKC010000123.1:0-9412 GCA_965367705.1 uncultured Maribacter sp.
AAGCATCCCGTTCCAAACTCCATATCAACATAATCATCTTCGATTATTGGGATAACTCTATCACAAATAGGAACAATTACCTTTTTCCCTTTGAGATGCATAAAGCGCTCATCGTTTGGATTGATGCAGATTGCCGTATCTCCCAAAATAGTTTCTGGTCTGGTAGTGGCAATAGTCACTTTTTCATCCGAACCTTCAATTGCATAAGCGAGGTAATACAATAAACCCTGTTTTTCTTCATAAATAACTTCTTCATCGGAAAGGGTTGTTTTTGCTTCAGGATCCCAGTTCACCATTCTATGGCCTCTGTAAATGAGTCCTTTATCGAAAAGGTTTACAAAAACTTTGATTACAGAAGCTGACATATCGTCATCCATTGTAAACTTGGTTCGGTCCCAATCACAAGAACATCCTAATTTCTTAAGTTGCTCTAAAATAACACCCCCATACTCGTCTGTCCAGTCCCAAGCGTGTTTTAAAAATTCATTCCTACTTAAATCTGCCTTGTTGATCCCATCGCTTTTAAGTTTGGCAACAACTTTTGCCTCTGTAGCAATAGAAGCATGGTCCATACCAGGCACCCAACAGGCATTTTTCCCCATTAACCGTGCCCTTCTAATCAATACGTCTTGTATAGTATTGTTCAGCATATGCCCCATATGCAATATACCTGTAACGTTTGGAGGAGGAATCACAATCGTATAAGGCTCTCGGCTATCTGGTGTAGAATGGAAAAACCCATTTTTCATCCAGTAATCGTACCACTTGCCTTCTACGCTTTTCGGGTCATATTTAGACGGAATCTCCATAATTGGAACAGTTTTTGTCAATATTAGTGTATGGGATTAAAAAACAAAGCCGAAAAGATGTATTAAATCATCTAATCGAGCTCATTTCTTCCCTAGTTTAAATACGAAACAAAAATAAGTAACGTTAGAGTATAACAAAAGGATTTTGAGGTTGTTCTGAAAAGAATTAGTTTTGAATTCCCTTAAATTGAAAAAAAATGAAAAAATTAGTACTATTCTTATTTGTAGGAATGTTAGGATTCGGCCTCACAGCGCAGGATGCCTCAGCCAAAATAGAATTCAAGACCGAAACGGTAGATTATGGTGAAATAGCAAAAGGCGCGGATGGGGTTCGCGTATTTGAATTCACTAATACCGGAAAAGCGCCATTAATAATAAGTGATGTGCGATCTAGTTGTGGATGTACAATACCGAAAAAACCAGATGCACCAATTATGCCTGGCAAAACAGGTGAGATTCAAGTTAAATATGATACCAACCGGGTTGGTCCTATTAGAAAGGCTATTACTGTAATTTCAAATGCAGATACACCAACAAAAGTCCTTAAGATTAAAGGGGAAGTAAAAGGTGATGGAGCTAAATAGGCTAACAACGATTTAATACATACAAAAAAAAAGACTCATTAATTTGGGTCTTTTTTATTTAAACAACTCTTCGAGCATAAAACTAAAAATTAAATCCCGATTGGATCTAGATACCAGAACCTTTACTCTCTGGTCCTTCTTTTTATTTAGCATCTGCAAAATTTCCTGAAGTTTGTATCTATGAATCCGCTTACCGTTCACCGCTAAAATCACATCACCCTCCTTTAGCCCCGAGGAAGATGCGGGACTACCGGCACGAATACCAGAAACTATAATTTCTGGTACCAAACTCAATCGTGTTGCACCTTGTAATATAATTTGAACACTACCATAGGTCGTTTTGTCTTCTGGCATAACCGCGTTGCTATGTGTGATCCGTTCCGATACGTAGCGCAACCCTGCATGTTGCAAATCTATCCCACTAATATTATACTGAAAAGGCAACTTAAAATTTACATTCTTTTTTAGTGAAATCTTCTTATTTGGATAATCAAATATAATGTTGAACCGTTTTAACAGACCACCTCCAAAACTACCGTTCCTATCTCCCAAATCTTTTACTACATCGTAAACCGACATGTCTGGAAAAGCTGCTTTTGCATCGTTTAGCACAAAACTACCAATCTGCACCTGTGATAACCTAGTGCGCTTACCATAAACATCACCTGCAAGCCCCTTTCCTAAAAAATCGCTATAATTATTGCGGGGTAATGTAATACTATCGTTCTCAAAAAGCCAAACCGCATCACTACTCCCTGTATCCAATAACATTTTTACTGTTAGCTTTTTATCATTTTCCAAAGCTACATTGGCTTTAACATATGCTTTTGTGCCATCCAAAGACATATTCAACACTTCCGTTTTGGCTTTTTCCTTATATACATATTCGTCAGGGTCATGGAATTTGAGATACTGCTTTCCATAATTTACTTCCACTACAAAGTCTCTAAACAAATCAAATCCAATAATACCATGGACGGGAATTCCTAGGCTAGATGAAAAATTTATATCAGAATCCATTACTACATATAACTCTTGTAAGGAATTTGTGATGGACCCTAATTTAAATTGATTCCCATGAGACCTAAGCGCATTGATAGCCTCACCCTCTCCTAACCCGTTTATAGTTACTTCAGAAACATTATTCAACTGAATTGAATCTTGATCGGCTAGGTTAAAAAGTATTGGCTTATTTACCCCGGAATCCAACATAAAAGAAAGCTTAGCTCCATTCACTTCTAGAGGAATAATAATCAGGTTGTTCAATAACTCAAACCTGATTTTCTCCGCTTTCTTACCATCCGGTAATTGGTATTGTTGCGCGCTAAGAATATGTTGCCCACCGCAACATAATACCATCATTAAAAGCCATATCCTTTTCAAATCACTAATAATTAGCATGTTAAACATTCTTAAGATACGTATTTATTTGGCTTAAAATGAGTTTTTAACATAAAAAATAGAAGCAAATAAAAGAGACTTCCTTTGTAATATCGATTATGATTTATCACTTTTGTGTAAAATAAAATTGTATGCCGACCGTATCTAAAAAAGGGCTTTCAATGCCCCAATCCCCGATAAGAAAACTAGTTCCTTTTGCAGAAAATGCTAAGAAAAAAGGTGCAAAGGTCATTCATCTAAATATTGGTCAACCTGACATTAAAACACCACAGCTGGCCTTGGACGCAGTTAAGAATAATAATCTTTCGGTGTTGGAATATAGCCGCACGGAAGGTTCGGAATCCTTTCGGGACAAAATTGCCGGTTACTATGCAAAACATCAAATTCACGTTACCGCGAGTGAAATCATTGTAACTACCGGAGGTTCTGAAGCTTTGTCCTTTGCAATGGGCACTATTGCCGACAGCGATGACGAAATTATCATACCAGAACCCTTTTATGCAAATTACAATGGCTTCGCAACTGCGAACGGTGTAAAGGTTGTTCCTGTGATCTCAAAAATTGAGGATAACTTTGCCTTACCTCCTATCGAAGATTTTGAAAAGCTGATCACGCCTAAAACCAAAGCGATACTTATTTGCAATCCAGGAAATCCCACTGGTTATCTGTACAGTAAGGAAGAAATTAAAAAACTAGCATCCATTGTAAAAAAACACGACTTATTTTTGATTGCCGATGAAGTTTACCGGGAATTTACTTATGACGACAAAGAGCACTATTCCGTATTACAGGAAGAAGGTTTAGAACAACACGCCATAATTATAGATTCTGTATCCAAAAGATATAGCATGTGTGGTGCGAGAATTGGCTTTTTGGTCACAAAGAACAAGGATGTCATTTCTACTGCCCTAAAATTTGGACAGGCAAGACTATCTCCACCAACCTATGCTCAAATAGCCGTGGAAGCTGCGTTAGATACGCCACAAAGCTATTTTGACGATGTAAAAACGGAATACCTACAGCGTAGAAATCTACTTATTTCCGAACTAGAGAAAATAGAGGGGATAAAAGTAGCCAAACCACAAGGAGCATTTTACTGTATCGTAGAGCTGCCCATCGCCGATGCGGATGACTTCGCACAATGGTTATTAGAAGACTTTAGGGTGGACAACGAAACTGTAATGGTAGCTCCGGCAGGTGGGTTTTACGCTACCCCTGGACTTGGAAAAAACCAGATACGAATTGCTTATGTTTTAGACCAAGACAGTTTAAAAAGAGCAGTAAAAATCATTGGTGAAGCCCTTAAAAGTTATATCGGCTAATGGAAATTCAAAAAGATTTTTCCCTTGCAGCCTATAACACCTTCGGTATAGATGCAAAAGCTAAGTTTTTCGTTGCGGTGACTTCCGTTGATGAACTAAGACAAATCTTAAAACGCGATGAATTTCACAGCAAATTTATATTGGGTGGCGGTAGTAATATGCTACTGACCAATGATATAGATGCATTGGTTATTCATATTGCCATTAAAGGAATTTCCGTTATATCCGAGGATGATGAGAACGTCTTATTAAAAGTAATGGCTGGCGAAAACTGGCATGAAACTGTATTATGGACTTTGAATCATGGATACGGTGGTTTGGAAAACATGTCACTTATCCCAGGGAATACTGGAACAGCACCTGTGCAGAATATAGGTGCCTATGGAACAGAACTTAAAGACTGTTTTGTTAGCTGCGAAGCGATAAAGAGAAGCACTAAAGAACTACATAGCTTCACCAAAGAAGAGTGTAAATTCGGCTACCGAGAATCTTTTTTTAAAAACGAAGGAAAAGATCAATATATAATAACAGCTGTAACATTTAAGCTAACAACGAAAAACCATAAGCTCAACACAGGTTATGGTGCCATTGAGCAAGAGTTAGCAAAGCACCATATCATAAAGCCAAGTATAAAAGATATCTCCAATGCGGTAATAAGCATTAGGAACAGTAAGTTGCCTGACCCAAAGAAACTAGGTAATAGTGGTAGTTTCTTTAAAAACCCAATAGTTGATCAACATATCTTTGAGCGTTTTAGCCGAGAAAATCCAGAGGCACCTTTCTACAAAATTTCTACGACGCAATACAAAATTCCAGCAGGTTGGCTCATTGAGAAATGCGGTTTTAAAGGAAAGCGCTTTGGAGACGCTGGCGTACATAAAAACCAAGCTTTGGTGTTAGTCAATTACGGTAAGGCTACCGGAAAGGAAATAATGGATTTAGCGTTTATGATAATCAAAGCGGTCGAGAAAAAGTTCAAAATTCATATTACACCAGAGGTAAATGTAATAAAATAGCCCCCACAATTATTATTGTAAGGGCTATACCAAACCAAACTAACCAAAAAATAAGTAGCAGTTACCAGCTGCCTACTTAAAACGATATATATTTTTAGATAACGCCGCTTTAACAATCAATTTTATAAATTAGCGTTTAGAGAATATACGGAGCAACCGGCTATTTGGATGTTTGAACCAAAAAAGTTGAGTACCATTTTATGAGCACACTACTGGAAAAACATATTGTCGAATTATTACAGGAACGAAACGACAAAGCCATTTCACTGCTGTATGACAATTATGGTGACACCTTATTGGGAGTAGCAAAAAAAGTGGTACGTAGTGATGATCTTGCTCAAGATGTACTACAAGAGAGTTTTGTTAAAATCTGGAAGAAGGCTGACTCCTATGACCCTTCAAAAGCAAAATTGTTTACTTGGTTGTTTCGCATTACTAGAAATACGGCTATTGACAAATTAAGGAGTGCTAACACAAAAACTGACAAGGAAATCCAAATAGACGTTTCTGACGTATATACGATAGGAGTTGAGAGTACGAAGCCAGAACTTATGGATGTTCAAGATCATCTGGACAAAATAGAGGAAAAGTACCAAATAGTTTTAGATGCTTTGTTTTTTCAAGGAATGACTCAACAAGAAGCTAGTGAAGAATTGGATATTCCCTTGGGAACAATAAAATCCAGACTTAAAATTGGTCTTCGGGAGCTTAGGAAAATATATGGCCCGGCAACTTTTGCACTCCTGTTAAATTTATTATAATGGTAGAAAAAATAAAAATATTTTTAGATTCGGACATCCTAGAGCGATACCTTTTAGGTAGCACAACCGAAATGGAAACTTTACAAGCAGAAAGATATATTGCTATGTATCCGGAAGTACGAAAGGTGTACAATGAACTTCAAGAGAATCTAGAGACCTATGCCAAGCTTCATGCAGTTCATACGCCTGATGGACTTAAGGAAAAAATTATTTCCAGAATCCGTTCAGAACGTGCAGGCAGACGAAAGTTCTTTAGGTATGCAATGGCAGCAAGTATCGTTGCATGTATGTTTGCCAGTGCCTCTTTTTTCTTCTGGGATCAAAACCAGAGTTTACAGGAAGAAAACACGATGGTAAGCAATAAAATAAAATTATTGGAGGAGGACATGAAACAACAATTGGAGGATGTAAGGAACCAATTCATTGTGCTTAATAATCCACAAACCAAAAAATATAATGTAAGAGGAAACAATAATGCTAAAGAGCTGAAAGCGGTAGCATACATCAATCCGATAAAAAAGCTATCGTATATCAACGTGAAAAAATTACCCAATCTTCCAGAAGATCAATGTTTTCAAATGTGGGCTGAAGTTAATGGTGAAATGTTGAATCTTGGAATTATCGAAGAAGCAACCAACAGCGATAATCTTATGGCGTTACCTTATGCAAAGAATGCGGTTGGATATATAACGATTGAGCCAAAAGGAGGGAATGAAAATCCTACAGTGGAAAATATTGTAGCCAATATTGCTTACTAATAATTTTTACTAAAGTATTACTAAAGCCCCTTATTGGGGCTTTATTTTTATACCTTTGTTAGTATTGAGCATTCCATGTTTCTTTGGATTTTGAACCACAGATGACATGAATGGTTGCTAAGAGCAAAAATTATTTTAACAAGTTTGTGAATCTGTATACGCATGAAACTTCTACTACTTACAATTGGACTTCTAGGCCTTGCTTTCTTAGGGATTGCCGTTAAAATATGGGCAAAAAAAGACGGAAAATTTGCAGGAACTTGTGCAAGTCAGAGCCCGTTCCTCAACCAAGATGGTGAAGCATGTGGGATGTGCGGTAAACTACCAAGCGAACAAGATTGTAAAAATGATAGTATCGCCTAGCCTTTTCGCGGTATTAGCATTTACAACATAATGATATAACATTAGAATTGGACAAAACCGAGGCAATAGCAGAGACTATCATTAAAGCCAAATCAGGCAACCAAATTGCTTTTAGCCGATTACTGGACACTTTTTGGAACGATGTTTACGGTTTTCAACTTAAGCGTACAGAAAACGAAAATGATGCGGAGGACATTACCATTCAAACCTTCTCTAAAGCATTTGACAAAATAAATACCTACAAAGAAGCTTACGTATTCAAAACGTGGCTTATTGCTATATCCAAAAACATACATATAGACCTGGTTCGGAAACGAAAAAGAAACATTCTAGACACCAGAGGAAACGGAGAAGCCATTAAGAAAATGTTGGACGATGCTCCCTCCATGGAAGATCGACTAATTCAAGAACAAAACTTAGCGGATTTACTGCGCGATATAAAAAAGCTTAAACCCCACTACCAAGAGGTTATCAATCTAAGATATTTTAATGAACTTAGTTATGCGGATATAGCGGAAAAGTTAAATGAACCCATAAATAATATTAAGGTCAAACTTTTAAGAGCAAAAAAACTGTTGGCTGAAATCATTTCCGATAAAGCGTAACTCTCTACCAATACAAAATAAATACTTTTAAACCAAGGACCTCTGCGCAAGCAACTTGGGTACGCGATTAGCACTATTCGTGTTTTCAAGACAAACGCGGAAAATCAAACCTAGAATCCTCAAGGATGCTATTAAAATTTAAGACTTTACCAGCTAGACGATAGTCATGAAATCCGTGATTTAGTTCGTATATTTGAACAAAAAAGAAGCATGTCCGTAGCAGTAAAAGAAAACGTAGCGCCACCTAAAGGCAAACCAAAATGGTTACGAGTTAAACTTCCGACCGGCAAGAAATATACACAGTTAAGAGGTCTAGTTGAAAAGTACGACCTACACACTATATGTACTAGTGGAAGCTGTCCCAACATGGGCGAATGTTGGGGAGAAGGCACTGCTACTTTTATGATTTTAGGCAACATTTGCACACGTTCCTGTGGTTTTTGTGGTGTTAAGACCGGTAGACCAGAAAATGTAGATTGGGCAGAACCAGAAAAAGTAGCGCGTTCTATCAAGATTATGGGAATTAAACATGCCGTGGTCACATCCGTAGACCGTGACGACCTTAAGGACATGGGTTCTATAATCTGGGCAGAAACCGTACAGGCTATACGCAGAATGAATCCAGAAACAACATTGGAAACATTGTTACCCGATTTTCAAGGGATAGAAAAACATTTAGACCGTATTATAGTAGTTGCTCCTGAAGTAGTTTCCCACAATATGGAAACCGTTAAACGACTAACGCGAGAAGTACGTATTCAGGCAAAATACGAACGTAGTCTAGAGGTATTACGATATTTAAAGGCAAACGGTATCAACCGTACCAAATCAGGCATCATGCTGGGTCTTGGAGAATTAGAAGAAGAAGTAATACAAACCTTAAGAGATTTGAGGAATGTAAATGTAGATGTGGTCACTATTGGGCAGTATTTACAACCCTCTAAAAAACATCTGCCGGTAAAGGAATTTATTACTCCGGAGCAGTTCAAAAAATATGAAGAAATTGGACTGGAAATGGGCTTTAGACATGTGGAAAGTGGTGCTTTGGTAAGATCTTCGTACAAGGCACACAAACATATATTATAAGTAGTGTATCCGTTTTGTTTGATTAAGGTTTACATTTAAATATTCAAACGAAGTACACAAAACATCTGTTGGATACCTATCAGGTGTCAAATGACTAATAAAAGGTAAATTCTTCCCGATGAAACAGATAAATGTAGGAATCAATGGATTTGGAAGAATAGGTAGAACCTTTTTTAGGTTGGCTCAAAAACACCCCAACATCAATATAGTTGCGATCAACGACTTGTCTGACACCAGAACCCTATCCCATTTGTTAAAATATGATAGCATACATGGTATTCTCTCCACTAAAATAGGGTTTGATAATGAGCACATCATTGTTAATGACCATAAGGTTAGACTTACCAGTGAAGCCCATCCTCAGAATATAGACTGGAAAAAGGAAGCAGTAGATATCGTTGTAGAGTCTACGGGCAAATTCAAGACGCGTGAGCAGCTTAGCTACCACCTTAAGAATGGAGCTAAAAAAGTAATATTATGTGTTCCTCCAGATGAGGATGATATTAAAATGCTTGTTTTTGGTATTAACGAGCAAACCTTGGCAAAGGATGATAATATTATTTCAAACGCCTCTTGCACTACCAATAACGCAGCACCAATGATTAAAGTGATCCAAGAACTTTGTGGAATTGAACAGGCCTACATTACTACTATTCACTCCTACACGAGCGACCAAAGCCTACATGATCAACCCCATAGGGATTTGA
>CBDUKC010000124.1:0-9220 GCA_965367705.1 uncultured Maribacter sp.
ATTTTTTGTTACTAGATATAGTTTGTTTTTAGAATAGAACAAGGCTTCTACATCATAAAATCGATGCTTTTTTTTTGGAGGAAAATTTTGCTGCTCAGGGTAGTGAAATCTAATTTCTTCTGCATCGATTTTATCTCCTTTCTCTTCCTCTGGATCTGGAATTTTATAGATTACTAAATCTTTTCTATCGTTTCCATTGTTACCTGTATCAGCTATATACACATTGCCAATACTGTCTTGTGTAATATCTTCCCAATCCTTGTTCTTGGCATTTTTTACCTTAAAAGTTTTAAGGATATCTCCGTTATAGTCAACCTTGTAGATGAGATCTTTGTTACCACCATCTTCGATTGCCCATATCGTAGAATCTTGGGCTGATAGAATACCGGAAACCTCATTTAAAGCATTCGGAAAATTTGCAACATGTTTTAGTTGTCCAAAATTGGAACAAGATATGAGAATGAATGAAGAAAGAATAAAGAGGGATTTAGTCATAACTGCTTCTCTTGGTATTGCTAGTTCAGTTTAGATATGGACAATCGTATTGGCATATATACTCAGGGTTGGCTTACTATGTAGGGTCAACAACTACCTTTTGCTCTATAGAACTTAATTCAATATTAGTATTGTCTTATTTCTTTAATAGAGGTAGTGTTTGAATAACTTAGTTATTAGTTCTCATTTTAACTTTTTTCAACATAAGTGCACCAATGTTTCTGCCTTGGCCTATCCCTACTTCGACAGCCGCTCGGTAATGAATACCACCATACATTCTACTTATGGCTGCTTCGTCCGCAGCTTGGTTAAAAGATTCGAAGCTGCGCACTGGAAGGCCGTAAGGAACCTCCGTATCATCGTCAAAAGTAAATCCTTCACCAAAAATATCGGTAAGAATGGTACCGGCTGCACCGGAAACCACACTGTGTCCGCTAGTATATTCTGGAAACGGAGGTGTTTGTAGAATGGGCTGCCAGCTGTCGTCTATGTGAAGGTTGATGAGGGTTTCAGGTCTTATAAGGTTACTTCTATATTTCTCGTCCCAACAGCTTATGAAAGCATCTGCAATAGCTAATGAAGTTTTAGTATAGGCGAATACGGTATCATCAAAAGTACTATTAGTTTTTCGGCTGGCGATTTTAGTAATGCCGATCCAATGGGCCCCAGGTGTAATTTTCTTAGTAGCGAACATTACGTGGCCACGAGAAACGGATACATATGGATTACAGTCCCAGAATTGAGCAATTTGGACCTCTTCGGAATTATCTCCATTTGCTGTTATTTCATTACTGATGTCATAGACCTCTAAGAGTTCTTTATAGAAATCCGAACTCTTTTCCAAAGAAAAGGGTGGTGGTGGTGTAGGTTTAAACTGAGCTGCCGAATCCAAATAAAACGGACGAAGTTTGTTCCAATGAGGCTCAATACCTTCCATGTAAGCAGGTGGTGTTGGCTGCCAACGTGAAGTGTCTTCTGTGTCTACCGTAAATTTAGGCATGGTTCGGGTCTCATTGTAGTTATCCTTTGCAATCCATTCTTTTATGTGTTCTGCAACGGCTAATCCATAGCTTTTTGAGGCCTCAAATTGTAAGGCATTGGTTTGCCGCCAGCTTTGATATAAGCTGTCTTCCAAAACCTCGAACTTATCCTCGGAAAAAATTAACTGTTTACTTATCGTCATATGTGCTATGAGGGCGGACAAGTTTGGGTTTATGCCAGAAACAGTATCGATTTGAGGTATTGGGGTTAACCCATTTAACTGCCCTGCTAGGGATTTGTACTTTGGATTGTGTTGTGCTACTATTTCATAAGCAGCAACATTAGGGTAGGCAAAAATTCTACTAGCTACTGGAGGTGAGAAAATATCATGAATCATGATTTGTGTCACTTTATCCACTGTAGTATGTAAATCTTCTGCACTTACAACTATATCTTTATTAGCAGATGCTCCTTGGTTTTTACAAGATGTTACTCCAATAATAATTAGGAGAACTATGAGTACTCTTTTCATTAAATCACAAATTAAATTAGAGTCAAACAAACCACTTGATAAAACCAAGAGCCTGTTTCAACTAAATCTCCAGTAAAATTAAGCTAATTTTATTTTTAAGCGTAATAATAAGAACCTCTTAACAAGTTGCTTTTAAATAAAGGCTTGTAATCGCTATACTGACTCAATTTCTACTATGTGACTTTCAGTTGTAATTTTGATACCGGATTATTAAGAACCTTGGAATACTTTTTTAAACTAGATTTAAAAATACCAATTCAAATACCGTACTTTACATGCTGGAGGATGAAGTTTTTACGATAGAGATAATACAGGCGACCATAATTAATAGAGAGCCAACAATCAATTAAATTTTTTATACTACATGCAGAAAGTGGGATTTATTTTCGATTTGGACGGGGTTATTGTAGATACTGCCAAATATCATTATTTAGCTTGGAAAAAGCTGGCGAACGAACTAGGTTTTGAATTTACAAAGGAGCAGAACGAGCTTTTTAAAGGTGTAAGTAGAAAAAGATGTTTGGAGATTTTACTTGATATCGGAAATGTTACAGCTACTCAAAAAGAGTTCGATACGTGGATGATAGATAAGAATGTTGACTATTTAGCATATATAGAAAATATGGATGCCTCTGAAATTTTGCCAGATGTACCTAGGGTTTTGGCGTATTTGAAGGAGCGCAATATTCCTATTGCCCTTGGTTCTGCAAGTAAGAACGCTCTACCTATTTTGGAAAAAGTAAAATTATTGCATTATTTTGATAGTATCGTTGATGGAAATAATGTAACCAAAGCTAAACCGGACCCTGAAGTTTTCTTGATAGCTGCTGCGAACTTGAATCAGAATCCAAAGGATTGTGTCGTTTTTGAAGATGCTGTTGCCGGGATACAAGCTGCCAATTCAGCTGGAATGATTAGTATTGGTATTGGTGATGCCAAGGTGCTGGCCGAGGCAAAGTTTAATTTCAATGATTTTACGGAAATGGATTCAAATTTCATTGACGGATTATTACGTAAGTAGTTTAAACAAAACCTTTCTTCATAATCATTAATTGGTTGTAATTGTCAGGTTTATATAAGGATAAAAATGAATCAAGATTATATAAAAGCGGACAATTGGTCCATCATTGAGGAAGGTTTTGAAAAGAGTCGTGTAAAATCGTCCGAAAGTTTGTTTAGTCTCGGTAACGGTGCCATGGGACAGCGGGCCAATTTTGAGGAAACCTACACAGGAAAAACCTTTCAAGGAAGTTACATTGCAGGGGTGTATTATCCGGACAAAACACGGGTTGGTTGGTGGAAAAATGGCTATCCAGAATATTTTGCCAAGGTATTGAACGCCCCGAATTGGATTGGTATTCAGATTTTTTTGGATGGTGAAGAATTAGATTTAGCTAAATGTGCAAAAGTGTCCAATTTCCGTAGGGAATTGAACATGAAAGAAGGTTGGTATAAGAGAACTTTTAATGCAACTTTAGTGAATGGATTAGAAGTGCATGCTGAAATTTTAAGGTTCCTAAGTTTGGATTTGGATGAGCTAGGAGCTATTTCTTACCGTATTAAAGTGTTAAATGCTGATGCAGAGGTTTTATATGTTCCATATTTAGATAGTGGAATTACCAATGAAGACAGTAATTGGGACGATAAATTTTGGAATACAACCAAAATTTCAACTAATAATAATCGGGCATTTATAGAGGCCCATACCATGAAAACTAATTTTGAGACCTGCACGTATATGCAGGCTTATTTAGAATATGATGGAAAGCAGAGTACTGGTGTTGAGGACAAGGTCTCTGATACTACTGTTTCGTTTAGCTTTAAACAAAAAGTAAAGGCAGGAGAATCAGTTTCCTTAATTAAGTATGGTGGTTATACCGTTTCTCGAAATCATAAATCGGGCCAACTAATAGCCGCCGCAAATACGGTATTAGATAATGCTGTTAAACTAGGTTTTACAGGGTTGTTAGAAAACCAGGTCAAAGCATGGTCCCAAATTTGGGAAATGAGCGATATTGTCGTGGAAGGGGATGTGAAAGCACAGCAAGGAATACGATTCAACATATTTCAGCTCAATCAGACGTATCTGGGAACAGATTCAAGATTGAATATTGGTCCCAAAGGATTTACAGGAGAAAAATATGGCGGTAGCACCTATTGGGATACGGAAGCGTATTGTTTACCCTTTTACATGGCAACAAAGAATGATACCGTCGCTCGAAAGTTGTTGAAATATCGCTACAATCATTTGCAAAAGGCCATCGATAATGCTAAAAAATTAGGATTTTCTAATGGAGCTGCATTATATCCAATGGTTACGATGAACGGCGAAGAATGCCATAACGAGTGGGAAATTACTTTTGAAGAAATCCATAGAAACGGTGCTATAGCTTTCGCTATCTACAACTATTACAGGTATACCGGCGACTACAGTTATATTCCAGAAATGGGATTAGAGGTGCTCATAGGAATTTCTAGGTTTTGGCACCAACGTGTTAATTTTTCAGAAGAAAAAGGTAAATATGTAATGTTGGGTGTTACAGGACCTAACGAATATGAAAATAACGTAAACAACAATTGGTATACAAATTATCTCGCAAAGTGGTGTATCAATTATACCTTAGGGCAGTTAGGTAAGGTTAAGGATGGATACTCTGACGATTACAGTCGTATCATTGGCAAAACCAAACTTACCGTTCGCGAATGTGAGGAATGGAAAGAAGTAGCTGACCATATGTACTTTCCGTTTTCTGAAAAATATCAAGTATATCTACAACAAGATGGATTTTTAGATAAAGAATTAATAAAAGTGATAGACCTACCAAAATCCGAAAGACCCATAAATCAAAAATGGAGCTGGGACCGGATTCTACGTTCACCGTATATTAAGCAGGCAGATGTGCTTCAAGGATTTTATCTTTTTGAAGATTACTTTTCCAAAGAGCAATTGGAACAACATTTTGATTTTTATGAACCTTTTACGGTACATGAATCTTCCCTTTCACCATGTGTTCATAGCATACAGGCTGCAAAATTGGGCAGAATGGAGCAGGCATATACCTTTTATCTTAGAACCTCTAGATTGGACTTGGATGATTATAATAAAGAAGTGGAGGAAGGCTTGCATATTACGTCTATGGCAGGAACTTGGATGAGCATTGTAGAAGGTTTTGGAGGAATGCGTGTTTTAGATGATAAATTGTCCTTCATCCCTCAAATACCCAAACAATGGAAAGGGTATTCCTTTAAGGTTAATTTTAGAAATAGGATAATTAAGGTGATGGTTAAAGCTGGTGAAACAAGTTTTGAACTTACTGGAACAAAAGAAATGTCCATTAGGGTAAACGGAGCACGGGTTACCTTACTCCCAGGAAAAACAGTAACCATTTAAATAACAGTAGGCGATGGTCAAAAAGGCATGGGTGTTTTTCGTATGCGCTGTTTTGGCAGTTACTTACTCATGCGGACAAAATACCAAAATACGCGAAAACAATACCATGGCGAAAGATAAAAAAATTGTAGTCTACCAGGTCTTTACCCGACTTTTTGGAAACACCAATACTAACAATCAAACTTGGGGTACCATAGAAGAAAATGGGGTGGGTAAGTTCGCTGATTTTACTGATAAAGCCTTAAAAGAAATTAGGGATTTAGGTGTTACTCATATTTGGTACACAGGTGTTCCGCACCATGCGGTAATCAATGATTATACAACTATTGGTATTTCTAACGATGACCCGGATGTGGTAAAGGGTAGAGCAGGTTCACCTTATGCTGTTAAGGATTACTATAATGTAAACCCAGATTTAGCTATTAATCCAAAAAATAGACTGGGTGAATTTAAGGAGTTGATCAGAAGAACTCACTCACATGGAATGAAAGTTATAATAGATATCGTTCCCAATCATATAGCTAGGGGATATGAGGGGTTAACCAATCCGAAAGGGGTATCTGATTTTGGTTCGAATGACGATACGACGGAGGTTTATGACAGGGATAACAATTTTTACTATATCCCCGGAACCGCTTTTAAAGTACCTGAGTGGCGTGATGGGTATTTACCGCTCGGAGGTGAAAATCACAGATTGGCCGATGCTAAGTTCACCGAAATGCCAGCAAAATGGACAGGTAACGGTTCAAGGATGGCGCAGCCCGACTACAACGATTGGTACGAGACGGTTAAAATTAATTACGGGGTACGCCCAGATGGTAGTGTAGATTTTGACCTGCTTCCCCAAGAATTTTCAGAAAAAGATGTTGAGGTGCATTTTAATTTTTGGCAAGACAAGGAGGTGCCAGATTCTTGGGATAAATTCAAGGATATTGCTCTTTATTGGATCGATATGGGTGTCGATGGATTTCGGTACGACATGGCCGAAATGGTGCCGGTCGAGTTTTGGAGTTATATGAACTCGACCATTAAAATGAAAAATGCGAATGCTTTTTTATTGGCCGAGGTATATAATCCAGCGTTGTATAGGGCATACATTCATAAAGGAAAAATGGATTACCTATATGACAAGGTAGAGCTATACGATAGTATAAAGCACATCATGCAAGGTGACGGATGGACGGACCATATTCCTAAAGTATTGGAAGGACTCCAAGATATTGAACATAACATGCTTCATTTTTTAGAGAATCACGATGAGCAACGTATTGCTAGTCCTGAATTTGCTGGTGATGCCAAGAAAGGAATGCCGGCTATGGTGGTGTCTGCAACATCCACTTCGGCGCCAATAATGATTTATTTTGGACAGGAAACAGGAGAGGCAGGTGCAGAAAATGCTGGATTTGGAAGCCCATCGCGAACTTCTATATTCGATTATATAGGCGTGCCCAGTTTTCAACGTTGGGTAAATAAAAAAAACTTTGATGGTGCCCAATTAAGCGTTGACGAAAAAAAACTTCGTGATTTTTACAAACGCTTATTAAATTTTACAATTTCCAGCGATGCCTTGATGGGAGAATACGAAGACATCCATTTTTATAATAGGGAACATACGGAATGGTACAACCATCATGTGCTTTCTTATGTTCGCTGGTCCCCGAATCAAAAATTGATTGTAGTTGCTAATTTTCACGCAAGTGACACTTTTGGTTTCGAGTTGAAGATTCCAGAGGGAATAATCACAAAATGGGGCCTATCCGAAGGAAATCATTCCGTTACCGATGTTTTATACGGTAGTACTTACGCTTTAAACGTCGAAAACGGGATAGGAAAATTACGAGTAGATATAAATTCATTAGAATCCTTTATTTTTGAAGTCAAAATACCTTAAACAGATATGTGTAAAAAAATACTCTTAGTAGCCGTAATAATTATGTTTAGTTCTTGTGATAATAATAAGCCTTTAGTTATTGGACACAGAGGTGCCATGGGGCATGAAACCGAAAATACCTTGGCATCTGTCCAAAAAGCTCTTGATCTTGGCGTTGACATGATAGAAATCGATGTTTTTAAAATTTCTAGTGGAGAATTAGTCGTTTTTCATGATCAAACGGTAGATAGGCTAACAAATGGTCCTGGTAATATTGAGGAATATAATATTTCTGATTTAAGCAGATTAATATTGGATGGTGGCCATAAAATACCAATGCTTCAGGACGTTTTGAAATTAATTGATAATAAGGTTGTTTTGAACATTGAACTTAAGGGTGCGAATACCGCGGATAAAGTGAATCACACGATTGATTTTTACACAAAATCTAGAGGTTGGTTACCAGAAAATTTTATTATTTCCAGTTTTAATTGGGACGAACTAAGGGCGATGCGAAAGCTAAACAAGAACGTTGCGATTGCTGTTCTTACAGAAGATGATCCATTAGATGCTATTGAAGTTGGTAAGGAATTGAATGCAGTGGCCATAAACCCATATTTCAAAAACTTAGATGCTGATGTAGCTAAGAAAATAAAGGAAGCTGGTTTTAAAATATACACATGGACTGTTAACGAACCCGAGGATATTGTTGCTATGAAAAACCTTGGCGTAGACGGTATTATCACCAACTTTCCGGAACGGATACGTTAATGTATGATGTATTGGTCATTGGAGGTGGAGCAGCAGGATTTTACTCGGCCATACATATAGCCGAAGGTCTGCCAAACCTAAGAATTGCTATTTTAGAACGAGGTAAAGAAGTCCTTACTAAGGTAAGGGTTTCTGGAGGAGGTCGTTGCAATGTCACGCATGCCCAGTTTGACCCCAAAGAACTTAGCACTAATTATCCTAGAGGAGAAAAAGAGCTTTTAGGCCCTTTTCATAGCTATGCAAGTGGTGATACCGTAGGATTTTTTGAAGAACGAGGCATAGCTTTAAAAATTGAGGATGATGGTAGAATGTTTCCGACCAGTAATTCTTCCCAGACTATTATTGATTGCTTTACTACAGAAGCGGATCGCTTAGGAATAGAAGTACATACCCGCTGCGCTGTTGTTGGATTAGAAGTAGGAACTGGTGTTGATTATAATTGCTGGCATGTTCGCACGCATGCGGATATACTTAAGACCCGTTATGTGCTTATGGCAACCGGTAGCAACCCAAAAATGTGGGATTTATTACATCAATTGGGGCATACTATCGTACAGCCTGTTCCATCACTTTTCACCTTTAATATTACCGATGAACGCATTGCCGACATTCCGGGATTAAGTACAATGGCCGAGGTAACCGTTTTGGATAAGAAGCTGCTTGGGTCTAAAGTGAACAAGGATGTTACATTGGTGTCTGAAGGCCCTTTATTGATTACCCATTGGGGTATGAGTGGCCCAGCGGTTTTAAAATTATCCGCGTGGGGAGCTCGACTTCTTAAGCAGTACAATTATAGTTTTCAAATTTCTGTCAATTGGGTGCCGGAATACCATCCAGAAGGAGTATTGGATTTGTTTATGGAAGTAAAACAGGTGGAACGTAAAACGGTGTCACGAACCAAAGTATTGGAAGTTCCCAAACGGTTATGGAAAAATTTGGTGCGTGCTTCAGGAATCAGTGATACGGAAACCTGGCCCGAAGTGTCAAAACAGCAGTTGCAACAACTTGCCGAGCAACTTACACACGGTGTATTTCAGGTGAACGGGAAGAGCACTTTTAAGGAAGAATTTGTTACCGCGGGGGGCGTGGAGCTCAAAGAAATAAACTTTAAGACGTATGAGAGTAAACTGCTGCCTAGACTGTTTTTGGCAGGAGAAATCATTAATGTAGATGCCATAAC
>CBDUKC010000125.1:0-9171 GCA_965367705.1 uncultured Maribacter sp.
GCTGGCAACAGCACATCTTGCTGAGTCTTACCATAGCGTTGCGGAAAACCATCCTCGTCTAAATCTCCAGGTATTTCACCGCGATCAGACACCAACCTATTGGCAATAGTTATTCTATTTTCCTTGAATTGGTCAAACGTACTGGATTCAAATTCATCGCTTTTACTAAACGCCGTACCAATCATTACCGTAGAAATACTAAAGCTTCCAAAATTATTACCCAATTGCAAGTTATAGGGCTCATCTGCTGTTACATCTACATTGAAATTTTCTTGATAGCTTTCCGAAAACTGCCTATCTGCTACTAAATCTATTGTCAGGTCCCTTGTAGGCTGCGCTGTAGCGGTTATGTTTAATTGCTTATTGGTTCTTTTAATAAATTGCTCATTAAACTCTGGAAACGTAGTCAGCCATCCATTTCTTGCGGCTTCAAACCGAATATCTGATTGGCTACCTAAAACAAAGCCAAGGGATGGTCTTGACGTACCTACAAAACCAATAGATTGTGTGTATCCTGGTAAAACGGTACCATTACTTTCATTATAGTTGATGTTGACTCGTTTTATCATGGTCACGACATCTATAAGGGTATTAAATAATTTACTGGTTTTTTTCTTTTCATTTTCTTCCGCTTCTGCTGCCAAACCAAGATTACCCCTTTTGGATTGCGTTGAACTTGCCTTAGAATTTCCTTCACGTTTCTTGAACCCTATCAAATCATAAAATTTTTGCATGGTCAGGGATGCGGTAAGGTTATGGGTGTTCGCGTTTTGAATGGTATTGATGTCACTTCCAACTACCTCCCGAAGCGCATCTCCGCCACGTTGCCAATCAAAATTACCCGTGTAGCTATACTGTGCGCTTATGAAATCCAAAGCTGGTATTTTAGCAAAAGGTATTTCGTAATTCAACTGCAATTCTTGAGAGTGCCTATTTGGCTCACCTAGATCAAAAAAGCCATCCCAGAGCCCAAGTGCTTGATCTATCCTATCCCTAGAGTCCACTGGCTCGTTTTCGTTAAAATAGTTTCGCACAATATTATTGTTGGAGGCGGTTAAATTTAACCTAAGCGATTTGGTTAAATTATAGTTTAGCGCATACTGCCAATTGAATAAATAATTACGTTGCTGCAGTTCCGGAAGCTCCAAACGGTCCACGCCCTCCTCACGAACATCCCTAAAACGTTGTGCGTTAAACTGCCTATTAATGTTGGAATTCAAAGAAATACTAGCAGGAAGCAAATTAAGATTCAAATCTTTTAACCACTTCCAATACGCGCCATTAAATAATGAGTCCTTCTTTGCAAATGGAGCTACTTCTACCGGATCAAAACTGTGAGCATATACAAACCCAGTGTTTACGTTCTGATCTCGTAATTTGGCAATCTCAAAATCTCTATGGTCGGTCTCATTATAGGAGTAATTAAAGGTGAAATTTTCAATATCATAGAAATTGGCATCCGCTTCATCTCCTCTTTCCTTTCTAACCCCGATTAAATTAATACTTGTTCTTTTGGTGTAATCTTCTGCCTGCTCTCTTATTTCATCTGCTGCATCTTGATCTGGGGCTGCATCGATTAGGTCATCTAATTTTAAATCATCGTATACCGGATCAAATTCTGGAGTGATGATCTGTTCAGAGATGCCATAATTCAAAGGCAATTGTATACCCCATTTTTTTGGCAATAACTGTCCTACATTTACATTGGTAACCAAATCATAGGAAACGGCATCCTCCCTGGCTCGTTCATTCGGCATTTGATCAATGGTACCAAAACCAGATGTACTTGTACTTCCTGTCGCGGTCATATTTGCAAAATCAGCTATATTGGCATCAACTGCAGCGACTGCGGCCCAACCGCCATTATTATCCAAACCTGCCAATCGCAATTCATTAAACCAAACTTCACCTCTTGCAGGTAAGTTGTCTTGATTCTTTATACCCACCATGATACTCCGGATACTTCCCAAAGATGGGTTTCCTCGAATACCGATACGCACTCTTCCGGGCGTTCGAATATCAAATTCGTTGACCGGAAAAACTTCTCCGTTTTCAACTTCAAAGAAACGTACTTCGTTTAAATCTCCACCCAGAATCCATAAAGACTTCACCTTGTTCAAATCACTAAGGCTAATGTTCATCTCATTTACTTCTGGCCAAATTTCACTTTCCGTTGTTGATCCAAAAGGTGTAAACTGCAATGGTACTTCTATTTGATAGAAATTCTGTGAAAAATCCGTTCCCATGCGAAGGAAACCAACTAGTGGGGTATCGCTATCGGAATAATCACTATCTGCAATTTTTTCTGCATGCAAGAACATTTTTAAATTCTTGTACTGGCGTATATCTATATTTAAGTTTTTAAACACTCCTCTTGAATCTTGTGCTTCCAAACCTTCTACTACAAGGGAAAGCGATTGCTCGTTCTGTCGGATAATGGTATTATTGTTATTTAATTGCTCACGAGCTACACCTGGAGGTAACACATAAGGAATAGGGAGTCTACTATTATTCTCTTCAATATTTACGGTATTTACATCCAACGTAGTACCGTCATCCTCAGGATTATTATCTATACCCGGATTTTGAAGTGACTTGGTATATGTACGCCAATCTCCGCGCACCAAATCCAAGGTTGCAAAACGCAATACGGTCTGGTTAGTAAAACCTGTCATATACATTCGCATGAAACTGATTGACCTAAAGTCTGTGATTCCTCCTACGGCATCGGTAAAATCACTTAACGGAATTTTATACTGAATCCACCTTCTGTCAAGTTGATCACCGTTTGGCAGTTCCGGTGTTACCCCTTCTTTTATGTCGGTTACGTATTTGTCGTTTATAGTGGTATTGGGCTTAATTTCTATACGGTACTCATAATAGCTATTGACCGTATTCATGGTTAAATCTCGATCAATATCCTCCACATCCGGCAAGGTTGTAGAGCCTCTATTGGTATTGGTTACCTGCACTGGTGAGTTCCCATCGGGATTATTGAAGTCAAAATAACGCTCCAAAATACCACCCTCGCGATTCAGATAATACTGAAAGTTGTCCAATGCTGGGTCGGGCCCAGGGTTACTATCATAAATAGCCTGTTCCGCTTCATCATTAAGACCATCAAGTCCAATATCCTGTAAGGCTCGGTTGGGCTCACTAGCATCAAACGCATACACCAAAGACTGTGTCGCAGGAACCTGACCCCAAGATGTGGGAGCCACAAAATCATTACTATCTACTCCAGGAAGTCCGTTTTCATATTGTTTTTTCCCATCCCTTAAAATATCTTCTGAAATATTACCGAGGTTCAGAACCAATTCTCCAGCGCTCGTAGCTTCCCCGTCTACATAAGGATCCAACACCCAAAACTGCACGAATTCAACATTGGTCTGTTCAAAGTTGGTACTGCTTAATGATCGCATAATACCTCCCCACTTTGCTTCTGGGGCTGCCGTATCAAAATTTGCATTGTTATTATACGGACCTTTGGCATTGGGATAATACGCCATATCCAAGGTGCCTTGTACTGTCGTTTGTCCTTGAGCAATATCTACCTGAGGAAATACCTCATCTATAAACACCCTTCTTGTAGGGTTCGTAGAGATATCGTTATCGCTTATTCCAGCAGGTCGTTGATTTGTGTAAAAAATAGGATCGATTGTGTACCAAGCCATTTTAGCTCTTCCAAACCCGTTCTGCAAGTTTGCTGGATCTTCTGGAGAGCTTCCGGCTAATTGACCCCCAGGCGCAAACTCCAAAGGCGTACTCGCTAAGGACCATGCCAAAGAACCGCGCACATCCAAAAGGGTCTGTGCTCCTTCAAAATCATCTAAATAGGTAGTGGTTTCACCTCTAAAATCAGCATTTTTTGGAGAATTAGGCTTCAACCAGGCTACCTCTGCACGTACAGATACGTTGGAAGGTACATCCGTGTCTATATTCGGTAATTTATTTACCATTCTAGTTAAAAAAGGCACCTCTGTAGAGAAGTTTGTATTCAAACCAAATATGGTATTGTTTACAGGTTCTATTCCAAAATTCGATTTTTGAGTAAGCGGGCGCTCATTTAAGTTTAGAAAAGTACCCCCAAGTATAAAATTTTTATTGATTTGATGTTCCACGTTAATTCCAGTAAACCTTCTGGTTTGTTGTCCGAAAACGGCATTGTTCTCCACCGAAATATTAATTGGCGTATTTGATGCCTCTAAACTTGGATCCAAAATTTGAACGGTACCTGCTTGGTAGTTAACCGTATAATCAATGCCTTCTTGCAATTGGCGACCTCCTGCGGTTACCGTTACGGAACCTCTAGGTACGTTAAACGCTCCTATGGGTATTCCGTTGCTGCCTTCTGCCTTAAACTGCCCCTTTAAAATAAATTTATTCTTTTCCGGATCTTGCAAGGCTGCTGCCTTGGTAAGCGCGTACATATCCCTAAAAACGTATTGATTTTGGTTCTCATTGTAGCCGTCCGGGTTAATATACTGACCTGAATTACCATTTTCCAAGGTTTCGAACAAATATTCTCCAAAAGGCTCAACTTTGGTAAAAATGATTCGTCCACCTTGGGTATCGACCGTGATACCGGGATAAAAATCGAAAAACCCATCACCACCAGGTTGTAAATCGTTATAGACGTTTAATCTGTCCAAGTTAAAAACATCCAACAAGATACGTTCTTCCAGACCTTCTGGCCATCCAGAACCAGGGCCATCTTCTATTGGGGTAATATAATTTCTTGGTGTAGGATCGGAATATAAGATGTTCAGCTTAAAATCTTCCTGACTTAATCGAAAAGCTCCTGTAGCATAAATATTCTTCATCATCAAATCCCATATAGGATCACTAATTCTAGTAATATTACTCTTTAAAAGCTTAAGTATTAACGTATTATTTTCGATTATTGGATTTGCACCAGGAGAAACAGTAGTAGCATCTAAACCACCATTGGCAAACTCACCTACTTGAAATACTTCCCCTTGAAAGGTATATTGAAATGCTACAGCTAATACTTCGTCATTACTTAACCGCTGACTCAAAGAAATATAGCCCAATTGGGTATCCAATGTAAAATCTCGACCTTGCTCCAATTTTCTTGCATTTTCCAAAATAGCATAGTCAAATCCCTGATTGGGACGATATCCATTAATAAAACTACTTGGATTAAAGGCATTTTCTACTGTTGCAATGTCTCTTATATTAGTCGTAAGCGCACCACCAGCACCAATAAGCGCAGGATCAAAATCGTTAGCATTGTTTCTAGGTCTAACATCTAATGCATTGTTAAAGAACCCAGGTGCTGCACCTGAATTTTGCCCTACCCGAGTCTTTTCTGGTGTTGCCTCTCCCAAATCCTGAAGAGCCACTACATTACGAACATTTAAGGTCTGTTGGCTTCTGTTGGTTACCCAAACCTCTAACCGGGTAATTTGAATCTGACTTTGGATATACGGATACGTTTCCAATGCCCTATCGTAATTATCCCTAAAATAATGTGCTAAAAAGAAGTGTTTGTCCTCATCATAATCCAGTGCGGTAATATTAAATTCGTTCAAGGTTCCACCACCTTGTGCCACTACCGTATTGTTTTGTGAGCGTTGTTCAGAGAACACTGCTGTTACGTTTGTGTTCCCGAATTGCAATTGAGTCTTTACCCCGAATAAGCTTTGTGCACCTTTGATGAGCGAACTGTTCAAAGGCATATTCACGTTACCTACTTCAATTTTTTGTAAAATATCATCTTCTGTTGGGGTGTAGTCCAGTTTTACAATATTCTGAAAATCGAAGGTCGCTTCTGTATCGTAATTTGCGTTTACCTGTAATCGCTCACCTATTTTGCCCAGCATGCTTAAGCTTATACGTTGATCGAAATCAAAAGACAAGTTGGTTCTATTTCTTGGTGATAGTGATGGATTATCATTTTTTTGCCAAATAACACCTAGATCCATGGCCACCGATCCTTGGGGTATTACTTCAATAGTATTTCCTCCAAACACTGATTGAAAGAAATCATTATTGACATAAAAATTAGGAAGTAAATTTCGTCGTGCTTCCTCACTACCTTCTTTTTTACCTGAGTATGCATCGGACTTTTCTTTAAAGTAAGATTTGATACCTTCTTTTCTTATGAGCTCGTAGTATTGTTCAGGGGTAAGTATGATTGGATATCCAATATTAAAATCACCTATTTTTTCGTTATAGATGTATCGGTCTAACTTAGGGTCATATAGATATTTGGAGACAATACTCTCTGGGTTTTCCAGAACAATACGTCCCAAATCAAATCCGGTTTTTACAGAATCTATTTCTTGCTCATCTGTTTCTTGTGCCATAGAAACTTCTATGCAGCAAAAAACAAATAAGAATAGAAAAAGATACTTAAAAGATGTTTTAAGATTATTGATTGCCCCTAATTTCAAACTTGTTACAAATTTTTGAGCGCAAGTTTTATAATGTTCTCCACGCTTAGCGAAGCATCTTGGGAAATTACTTTGTCAACTACCTTTTCGGCCTGTCTTCTAGCAAATCCTAGAACCTCTAAAGCAGATAACGCTTCATCTTTATTTGTATTGTTTGAAGTTGCGGAAAGTTCGTCTATATCGTACACTTTCAAAATCTTGTCCCTGAGATCTAAAATGACCCTTTGTGCAGTTTTGGCACCGATACCTTTAATAGACTGAATAGCGGCCACATCGCCATTAGCAATAGCGTCTCTAATTTGAGCCGGAGACATTGAGGATAACATTGTTCTGGCCGTACTTGAACCGATACCTGATACCGATAGGAGCAACCTGAAAATCTCTCGTTCGGATTTCTCTGCAAAACCGAACAAGGTATGTGAGTCTTCCTTCACCTGTAGATGGGTTAAGAGATTTACCAACTCGCCATCGGGTAACTTAGAAAAGGTATGTAATGATATATTTACAAAATATCCTACCCCTCCACACTCTATGATAACATAGGTTGGATTTTTCTCTACTAGTTTTCCCTTCAGGTGATGTATCATGGTAAAGGTTAAAATTCAAGGTTAAGAGTCGAAATCAGAAGTAGACAAAGCAACACATTGAATCGAACTTAAAATCTCCTTAACGATTTAGGTTCTCCAGTCAATGCTCACTGCCTATTATTCAAGGCAAGGCTTATCTCTTGTTAGCTGATTCTACTACGTATTAGATTTGGCTTTCTTTCGTTTTTCGCGTTCTTGAGCGTCAATAACAGCAACAGCCGTCATGTTCACGATTTCGTCTACACTGGCACCCAACTGCATAATATGTACCGATTTCCTAAGTCCTACCATAATTGGGCCTATAGAATCTGACTTATTTAGTTCCTTTAAGAGCTTATAAGTAATATTGGCAGATTCTAAATTAGGAAACACCAAGGTATTCACTTTCCTACCTGCAAGTTTGGAAAACGGAAACTTACTTTCGAGCAACTCTCTGTTTAGCGCAAAATCTGTTTGTATTTCACCATCAACAATTAAATCAGGATTTTTTTCATGTAAAATGCGCACAGCCTCTCGTACTTTCTTAGCATTGGGATGTGTGGAAGAACCAAAATTGGCATAACTTAAAAGTGCCATAACGGGTTCAAAACCAAAGGTGCTGGCAACATTGGCTGTCATTTGGGCAATTTCAGCAATCTCCTCGGCATTGGGATCTATGTTAATGGAAGTATCTGCCAAGAACAAAGGCCCTCTATCCGTAATCATGATGTTTACCGTAGATACCTTTTTTACATTTGCAGCTCTACCAATTACCTCTAAAATTGGTTTTACTACCGTTGGATATGCTCTTGAATAACCAGAAATCATTCCGTCCGCATCCCCTTCCAATACCATCATAGCACCAAAATAATTACGCTCCTTCATTCTTATTTTTGCACTATACAAGGTCGTTCCACTACGTTTTCTACTTTCCCAAAACTTAGTGGCATACCGCGTAAGACGGTCATTGAATTCTTTGTCCAATGGATCTACAATAGGAATATCAGCATCAAACTCTAGTTCTTTTTTTAACTCTAAAATTATATCCTTTCTTCCTAAAAGTATCGGCTCTGCAATTCCCTCCTCATAAACAATTTGTGCAGCCTTTAAAACATCCAAATGATCTGCCTCCGCAAAAACGATACGTTTAGTGTTGGATTTTGCACGGCTATGCAACAATCGCACTACTTTATTATCGTTACCAGAGCGTTGCAACAACTCCTCCTCGTACTTATTCCAATCCTCTATTGGTGCTTTTGCCACACCACTTTCCATAGCGGCTTTTGCCACTGCTGGTGGAATTTTGGCAATAAGTCGTTGATCAAAAGGCTTTGGAATAATATATTCCCTACCAAAGGTCAAACGTGTTTCCCCATATGCAATATTAACCTGCTCAGGAACCGGTTCTTTGGTCAATTCTGCCAAAGCCTTTACCGCTGCCATTTTCATCGCTTCGTTGATAGATGTAGCGCGTACGTCCAAGGCTCCTCTAAAAATGAAAGGAAAACCTAGTACATTATTAACTTGGTTAGGATGGTCCGACCTTCCTGTAGCCATTATGATATCCTTTCTCGTAGCAATCGCCAAATCATATTTGATTTCAGGGTCCGGATTGGCCATAGCAAATACTATGGGGTCATCTGCCATGGATAATAACATTTCTTGAGAAACGATATCCGCAATGGAAAGCCCTACAAAAACATCTGCATCTTTCATTGCTTCATCCAAGGTGTCTATTTTCCTATCGGAGGCAAATTCTAATTTTTCTTTGGACAAGCTTTCGCGATCGCTTCGGATAACTCCCTTACTGTCTAGCATCACTATGTTTTCCGGAAGGGCACCGAACGCCTTATACAATCGCGTGCAGGATACAGCTGCTGCACCTGCACCACTGATAACAATTTTTACCTCCTGCATCTTCTTACCTGTAAGCTCAAGAGCATTCAACAAAGCTGCGGCAGAAATAATAGCGGTACCATGCTGATCATCATGCATTACAGGAATATCTAATTCTTCCTTTAGGCGTCTTTCGATTTCAAAAGCTTCAGGAGCCTTTATATCTTCTAAATTTATTCCTCCAAATGTAGGAGCAATCATCTTTACCGTTTCTACAAACTTATCTACATCTTCAGTATCTACTTCTATATCAATCCCGTCGATATCTGCAAAAATTTTAAAAAGCAACG
>CBDUKC010000126.1:0-9098 GCA_965367705.1 uncultured Maribacter sp.
CTCAATACGATAGTGTGGTAGCTTACATGAAAAGTGTAGGTGCCAATAAACCCGTACATATTGGTGAGACCGGTTGGGCCAGTTATGCTAGTGAGCTTTATGGCGAAGAAGGTTCCAAGGCTACTGATGAATATAAACAAGCATTATTTTATAGGAATATAAGGGAGTGGACTAACCAAAACGGAATTTCCTGTTTTTATTTTGAGGCTTTTGACGAGCAGTGGAAAGATGCTAAAAACCCCCAAGGTTCCGAAAATCATTTCGGACTCATAAATCTTCAGGGAGAGGCTAAATATTACTTATGGGACCAAGTCGATGAAGGTCGTTTTGATGGTTTGTCTAGAAACGGAAATGAAATTTCCAAAACTTATAATGGTGATGTGGAAGTTTTGATGCAGGATGTCGCAGCTCCTGCAAGAAAGGTCAAAATAAAGATGTAATAGATGTTGAAATATAGGGTGATGATTCCCTGATATGTAAATCAGTTATGACAAGAAGTAGTATCTATAGTTTTAGTATTTTATTGTTTTTGTTTTTTTCGTGTAAGACCGAATATAAAGCGGATAAAGTCTCGGTAAATGGCCGTACTATACTTGTTGATGGTGAGCCCTATGTGATAAAGGGAATTTGTTATCATCCCGTACCCGTAGGGAGTGATGATAGGAATTTTGAAAACCTTACAGAAGACCTTGCCCTAATGAAGGAGGCGGGAATTAATACCATAAGGGTATATGAACCTATTCGGGAACAAGCTGTACTGGATCAAATTGCAGACGAAGGTCTCAAAGTGATTATTGGTTTTGGATACAATCAGGGAGGGGTTTATGATATCCTTTCTGGTAGTTATTTGGAATATGTAGAGAAGTATAAAAATCATAAAGCCATCTTGTTATGGGAGCTTGGGAATGAGTACAATTATCATCCAAAATGGTTCAATAACGATATCGCAAATTGGTATACAATATTGAACAAGTCGGCCAAGCTAATTCAAGCAGCGGATGATCAACATCCCGTCACTACCGCTCACGGTGAGTTGCCAGATGAACTCGCTATGTCCTTGTGTCCAGCGATAGATGTTTGGGGTATGAATGTGTATCGTTGGGATGACCCAGAGAAAATCTTTAAAGAATGGGCAGCCATCAGCGATAAGCCCATGTACCTGTCCGAGGCTGGCGGCGATAGTTTTATGACATCGACAAAGAATGGATATGAGGCAGGTGTAAATGAAAAGGCGCAGGCAGATGCCAATTCAAAAATATTGAATTCTGTATTTAATAATATGGATGTTTGTTCCGGGGTTGCCATGTTCTCTTTTACGGATGGATGGTGGAAGGCTGGCAATAATTCGGTTCAAGATGCAGGAGGAATAGCACCTAATAGTACAGGAGTTCCTTATGACGGGACACCAAACGAAGAGTATTGGGGCATAGTTGACATAGATAGAAATAAGAAGGAAACCTTTGATGTGATCAGCATGAAATATAGAAGTATTTCACAAGAAAGAAAATAAATCTAGATTTCATTTTTTATCAAGTGGCATAGTACTTCTTAAGAAGTGCCGAAAAAGTAAACAGAACAATGACGGTGAAACAGGAATCAAACGTGAATGCGAAAGATATATTAGGTAAACCTGATTATCTAGCGATTTGTTATGGCGGGTATAGAGCAACAACACGGGAAGTTCAGCCGTCAATTGCCGAGTTAAAGGAAGATTTAAAAATTCTTTCGGCTATGGGTATTAAGCTTATCAGAACCTATAATGTACAAGTAGCCTTACCACATGCGGCTAACGTATTAAAGGCCATTGCAGAACTTAAAAAAGAGCAGCCAGACTTTCAGATGTATGTGATGTTAGGGGCGTGGATAGATTGTAAAAACGCATGGACGCAACATGCTCCAAACCATGAGGTAGAAAGTGAGGAAAATGCTGGCGAAATAGATAGGGCTGTAGCATTGGCTAAGCAATATCCTGATATTATTAAAATTATAGCTGTGGGTAATGAGGCTATGGTAAGATGGGCAACCAGTTATTTTGTGCGGCCTAAAGTGATTTTAAAATGGGTAAATCACCTTCAAAAGTTGAAAGAAGAAGGTGAGTTGCCAAAAGCGTTATGGATTACGAGTTCAGATGATTTTTCATCTTGGGGAGGCGGGGATAGAAGCTACAGAACTGCAAATTTGGAAAAACTGATTCATGCTGTTGATTATGTTTCCATGCATACCTATCCCATGCACAACACACATTATCATCCTGAATTTTGGTTAGTGCCAACAACTGAGAATAATTTAACCGAAAGCGAAAAGGTGGAATATGCGATGTTACGCGCTCAAAAATTTGCCATAACGCAATACAGGGATGTGAAAGCCTATGTACATAGTTTATGTCCAGATAAACCTGTTCATATTGGGGAAACCGGTTGGGCAACGGTATCTAACGGGTTTTACGGTAAAACTGGCTCAAGGGCTACAGATGAGTATAAATCTGGACGTTATTATGAGTTAATGCGAGAGTGGACGGCTAAAGAACATATTTCATGTTTCTATTTTGAGGCGTTCGATGAACAATGGAAGGATGCAACGAATCCTCAAGGCTCTGAAAATCACTTTGGACTCATAAATTTACAAGGCGAAGCAAAATATGCGATTTGGAACCTTGTGGATCAAGATAGATTTAGGGGACTACACCGTAATGGTAAGGCCATTTCTAAAACGTATAACGGGGACAAGGAAAAATTACTTGAAGAAGTAATGGTACCTCCAGTAAAATTATAAACTATTAAAAACTAAAAACTAAAAACTACGATTTATAAATCCTAGTTCTTATTCTGATGGAAAAGTTGAAAAACACAGTTGAATTAAATGTTGAGGTCTATGAGACATCGGCATGCGGAAACAAACTCACTAGAATAGCTGGGTTTGTACCCTCGGATTCGCTTTCGACCATAACAATCCAGCCAGATAAACAATTTCAAACGATTACTGGGTTTGGTGGGTCTTTTACGGAATCATCAGCTTATCTGTTGAACAAATTGAGTCAAAAGAATAGAGACATTATTTTAAAAGCGTATTTCGCTAAAGCGGGTGCCAATTATTCATTGACGAGGACTCACATGAATTCTTGTGATTTCTCATTGTCACAATACTCTTATGCGCCAGTAGCGGATGATCTTACTTTAGATCATTTTAGCATCAAGGAAGATAAAAAGGACCTTATCCCTATGATAAAAGATGCTCTGGCGGTTTCCGAAGACGGATTTAAACTCATTGCATCGCCGTGGACTGCTCCTCCTTGGATGAAGGATAACAATGCTTGGGTTGGGGGTAAATTAGCACCAAAATACTATGATACTTGGGCCTTGTTTTTTTCTAAATATATAGATGCTTATGATACAGAGGGAATACCTGTTTGGGGTTTTACAGTAGAAAACGAGCCCCATGGGAATGGGAACAACTGGGAAAGTATGCACTTTACACCAGACGAGATGACGTATTTTGTGCAGTATCACTTAGGGCCAAAGTTAGAAGCCGACGGCCATGGGAATCAAATAATTTTAGGCTACGATCAAAATAGGGCAGGTTTAAAAGAGTGGGTAGATTCTATGTATGCAACTGCGGAATCTTCAAAATATTTTGATGGCACAGCTATACATTGGTATGAAAGTACCTATGAAGTGTTTCCTGAAGAATTACAATACGCACACCATAAAGCTCCGGATAAATTACTGATTGAAACTGAAGGTTGTGTTGATTCTCAAATACCTGCTTGGAAGGATGATATGTGGTATTGGAGTAAAGAAGCCACAGATTGGGGCTGGGATTGGGCTGCTGAAGATCAAAAATATTTACACCCAAAATACGCGCCTGTTACTAGGTATGCAAGAGATATCATAGGTTGTTTGAATAATTGGGTAGCTGGTTGGATAGACTGGAATATGGTATTGGATAGACAGGGAGGGCCCAACTGGTTTGAGAACTGGTGTACGGCACCGGTCATTGTAGATCCGGATACAGATGAGGTGTATTTTACACCTTTATATTACACAATGGCACATTTTAGCAAATACATAAGACCAAAGGCCAAAGTTATTGGTGTCGACAAAACCGATGCCGATTTGTTTGTTACTGCCGCACAGAATCCAGATAATTCAATTGCTGTCGTTGTTTTCAATGAAGGTCCTATACCAAAGCATTTTAAGTTACATTTAAATAACAAGAATATAGCTATTACGATTAAAGCAAAAGGGATACAAACGATTATGATTTCATAGTCAGAAACAAACGAATTAACTAAAAACCAAACTATTATGTCTACACTAACGAATAAAGTTCCAATGGGTCAGAAAATTGCATTTGGAATTGGTATGCTTGCCAACCAAATGTTTCCTGCTTCACTAGGAATCTTTATGGTGGTTTTAGTACAGGATTTAGGATTTCCTGGATGGATGTGGGGTGTAATATATTTTTTCCCTAGACTATTTGATTCATTTACGGACCCTATTATGGGATACATTTCGGATAATACCAAATCTAAATGGGGAAGACGGCGTCCCTATGTGATTCTTGGCGGCATTGTTCTATGTATTTCATTTATTGCCATGTGGCAACTTTATAAAGACGCAGGAGTAGATTATAATTTTATCTACTTTATGATTTGGTCATTCATCTTTTACTTAGGTATTACCATTTTTAGTGTTCCTTACGTAGCTATGGGGTACGAGATGAGTAATGACTTTCATGAACGTACAAATATTATGGCAACTGCCCAGTGGATTGGGCAATGGGCATGGGTAATTGCTCCTTGGTTTTGGGTAATTATGTATGACCCGGAGTGGTTTGAATCTGCTGAGGTCGCTACCCGTACACTCGCCGTTTGGGTTGGGGTCATTTTTGCAATTTGCGCAATAGTACCGGGCATATTTATTAAAAGTAAATCAACATTAAACGAAGACTATTCCCCCCTCAATTTTAAAAGCATAGGAAATAGTCTGTCAGAAATAGGGTCAGGTTTTGTAAGTGCTTTTAAAATGAAATCGTTTAGAAAACTATGTATAGCTACTTTCTTGGTGTATAATGCATTTATGACTATTGCCTCTTTCTCATTTTTTATCATTGTATACCATCTTTTTGAAGGTGATGCGGGTGCTGCCGGAATCTGGCCAACACTTTTTGGTTGTTTAGGAGCGCTTGGAACTACCTTTTTTGTAATTCCTATTGTTGCTAAAATGTCTAAAAACATGGGAAAAAAGAAGGCCTTTTTGATTTCACAAGCTATCTCTATTTTTGGATATTTAATGCTTTGGTTCTTATTTGTTCCAGGAAAACCCTATATGTTCATTTTTGCACTTCCTTTCTTCTCCTTTGGTATAGGAAGTCTATTTTTATTGATGATGTCTATGACGGCAGATGTTATTGACTTAGATGAGCTTAATACCGGCCTAAGAAGGGAAGGTACCTTTGGGGCTATTTATTGGTTGATGGTGAAATTTGGTTTTGCAATCGCAGGTGGGCTAAGCGGTGTTATTATGAGTCTTGTAGGTTTTGATTCTGGTGTAACTATTCAACCAGAAGGAGCCGTAGATGGGTTAAGATTAGCCTTCTCAGGAATTCCTATACTAGGTACCCTTACAGCTATGTATGTGATGCGAGATTATGACGTTACCGAAGAACGCGCAGGTGAAATCAGGGATGCATTGGATAAACGTGCAAGTGATAAAAATCAAAAACTAACCGCTGTTTATCAAACAGATAAATTAAATCAACTTGCAATAAGTACGCTTAATATCGATACTTCTACAGACATAGATTTCACTTCAAAATCGGATGCTGAAATTAAAGTATTGTTCGCTGATGCATTACATAAAGGAATCCATGGTATGTGTTTTAGTCCTTATCTAGAAGGTCAGACTATTGGAGATGAATTATCGCAAGATCAAATAAGGCAACGTATGGAAATCATTGCACCATACACCAATTGGACACGTTCTTTCTCTTGTACACAAGGAAATGAGTTTATTCCCAAAATAGCAAGGGAAAAAGGTTTGAAAACCATGGTTGGAGCCTGGGTTGGTAGTGATAAAGCTAAGAACGAAATTGAGATTGAAGGATTGATCAAACTTGGAAAGAATGGATTTGTAGATATCGCCGTAGTAGGGAATGAAGTCCTTCTAAGAAACGAATTGTCGGAACAAGAAATCATCAGTTATATTAGAAAAGTAAAAGCGGCATTACCTAATATTCCAGTGGGGTATGTAGATGCCTACTATCAATTTATAGAGCATCCTAGTTTAGTGGAGGTTTGTGATATGATTTTAGCCAATTGTTACCCTTTTTGGGAAGGGTGCAGCATAGATAATTCTTCTACCTATTTAAAACAAATGGTTGCTGGTGTGGAACAAGTGGCTAAAGGAAAACCTGTTATTATAACGGAAACAGGATGGCCAAACAAAGGGAATAACACCAAAGATGCCAAACCATCAGAAAGCAATGCCATGAAGTATTTTATTAATTCTTCTAATTGGGCAGCAGATAAAGAAATACCTATGTTCTATTTCTCTTCTTTTGATGAGTCTTGGAAAATTCATCATGAAGGAGATGTAGGTGCACGTTGGGGGATTTGGGATAAAAACGAAAATTTAAAATACAACTAAGATGTCATACAGAGACGAGGATTATCGCTTATATACAGGTGTTAAGTTTACAGAGCATTCAGGAATTGATTTTAGCGACCATTCAGCTGATAAGTTAAGAAAACTTTGGAAGGCTACGCTAAATAAAGGAATGCATGGTATATGTTTTAGTATGTATGAAGACGGGCAAGAGCCAGGGGATATTATTACCGAGGCGCAAGTAGAGCGTAGAATAAAAATATTGAAGCCCTATTCTAAATGGGTGCGTTCTTTTTCGTGTATTGAAGGTAATGAGCATGTACCTCGAATAGCCCGTCAGCATGGTATGAAGACCTTGGTTGGAGCTTGGCTAAGTGATAATAAGGAGGATAACGAAAAGGAAATAGAGGGATTAATAGGCTTAGCTAAAGAAGGTTGTGTGGATATTGCCGCTGTCGGTAACGAAGTGCTATACAGAAATGAATTAACACTAGAAGAATTACTGAAGTATATCAAAAGAGTAAAAGAGGCCATACCAGGGATTCCTGTAGGCTATGTAGACGCGTATTACGAGTTTTCCAGGCACCCAGAGCTAGTAGCTGCTAGTGATGTTATTTTAAGCAATTGCTATCCTTATTGGGAGGGTTGTGATATTGATGGCTCTTTGGGTCACATGCAGCAAATGTTTGGGCAAGCCTCTGCTGCTGCAATGGGGAAACAGGTTATAATTACGGAGACAGGTTGGCCTAGTGAGGGCGGAAGTTTAAAAGGTGCGTTTTCATCTGCTGAAAACGCAATGAAATACTTTATTAACGCTCAAGTATGGGCAGAACAAGCAAATGTTTCGTTATTCTATTTCTCTTCTTTTGATGAGTCCTGGAAAACAGGTGATGAGGGGGATGTTGGTGCGTATTGGGGCTTGTGGGATAAAAACGAAAACTTGAAGTTCTAACTAAAGTAGCGGTATGGTTTTAGGCCATTCACGATACTAGTAAAACTATATTTCAATTCTAATGAGGTAATTTGCTTTTTAATAATCCGTAAGCAAAGGTTCCCGCCATAGCAGCTATAATTACGATTAGAATAGGATAAATACCTGCTCCCAGTAAGATATACATAGGTCCGGGGCAAGCCCCAGCCAATGCCCAACCTAGTCCAAAAATACTACCTCCAAGTATATATCGGACAAAGCTTTTCTCTTTAGGAGGGAGTACAATTGCAGTACCTTCCGTGCTTTTTAATTTGTATTTTTTAATGAGATAGATTCCGCAAACCCCTATCAGAACTGCTGATCCAATAATTCCATACATGTGGAAAGATTGAAATTTGAACATCTCATAAATTCGATACCACGATACTGCTTCCGATTTTACAAGAACAATACCAAAAAATACACCTACAAAAAGGAATTTTAAAAATTTCATATCTAAAATAGTAAGGGAAGAATAAAATGGGTCATTACTAACCCTCCGATAAAAAATCCAATAACGGCTATTAGCGAAGGTAGTTGCAAATTGCTTAAGCCGGTTATGGCATGGCCAGAAGTGCATCCGCCTGCATATCTGGTGCCGAACCCCACTAAAAATCCAGCTACAATTAATATGAGCATCCCTTTTAGACTCAAAACAGCTTCCCACCCATATAGTTCATTAGGTAATAGTGTCTCGCCTACCTGAGTAAAATTCATAGCGGCTAGGTCTGAAACGGTTTCTGGATTTAGTTCGATGATTGAACCATCCGAGAGAAATTTTGTCGCTATAAAACCTCCTATAATAGCACCTATTACAACAGTGAGATTCCATTTTTGAGCTCTCCAATCAAACTTAAAGAACGCTGCATGTTTTCCGGCTCCCGAAATGGCACAAAGGGTTCTAAGGTTGGATGACATCCCAAAGGTTTTGCCAAAAAAGAGTAAAAGCAATAGCACGGTTGCGATAAGCGGACCAGAGACAAACCAGGGCCATGGTTGTAAAATAATATCCATTCAGAATCTATTTGAGTTGTTTTAAAATTAGTATGATCTCTTCTAATTCGGTCGTTTACGCCACTTGATGCTTACTTAAAAAGACAAAACCCCTCACAAGGAAGGGTTCTAGTTTTGTATAAGTTAACCATTAAGAAATGACTTTCGTATACGTATAGTTATACTACCGTTATGAATTATACTAGCGGTACTCCATTTAATCTTTTTTCAATTTTTTTCTTTTTTTCTGTAACGCGTTTCATAACGTCCATCAAATTAGAATCTTTAGTTTCTTTATAAATCTCATTAATCGTTAAGATTAATTTCTTTGCCTCTCTGGAAGCTTCAACCCTGTCACTAGTGGACATGTTGCTCATTTTTCGCTTTATGAATTCTTCTGCGTGCTCAAGTAACTCCATTACATCTTTTTTTCAAAGTTAACATAAAAAACAAATTACGCAATTCTTTAGCAATTGTATATCGTTATGATATAATTAGATTACTGTATTTGTGAATAATTTAACGTTAAA
>CBDUKC010000127.1:0-9059 GCA_965367705.1 uncultured Maribacter sp.
ACAGTAACGTCATAATTAGGAAATTCATCCCTAGCAATTTTGGAAGCAGAATAAATAGATGCTCCAGCTTCGCTTACGACAAACACTTCTAAAGGATTTTTAAAAATCACTTTTTTTACCAAACGCTCGGTTTCTCTAGATGCCGTTCCATTTCCAATAGCAATAGCCTCTATTTTATAGGCATTGGCCAAAGAACTTAGCTTTTTTATGGCACCAGAAACGTCGTTTTGTGGCGCATGAGGATATATAGTTTCGTTATGAACCAAATTTCCTTGGGCATCTAAACAAACCACTTTGCAACCCGAACGGAAGCCTGGGTCAATAGCCAATATGGTTTTCTCTCCTAATGGAGCACCGAGTAATAATTGACGTAAGTTTTTAGCAAAAACAGAAATAGCGTCTTCATCTGCTTTTTCTTTGGCACTCTTTACTAATTCGTTGCTTAGCGATGGAAATAAGAGTCTTTTATAAGCATCTGAAATGGCTATTTGTATTTGGGCCGCACATGCTGTTTTTGAGTTTTTAATGATACGTTGTTCCATACGTTCCAAGGCACGTTTATCATCAATCTCAATTTTAATACGAATAAATTTTTCTGATTCTGCACGGGAAATAGCTAAAAATCGGTGCGAAGGACATCGATTTAAGGCTTCACTCCAATCAAAATAATCTCGATATTTCTGTGCTTTTTCCTCGTCCTTTTTTTTGGCAATGACCTTAGTGGTAATCTGGGCGAAACGTTCTAATTGACTTCGTAGTTGGTTTCGGATATCGGTACGTTCATTAATCCATTCTGCAATAATATGGCGCGCTCCATCCAAGGCTTCATCTTCGTTTGCTACTTCTTTGCTCAAATACTTGCCTGCCAGATAGTCTAATTCATCTGAACGCTGTGCCATAATGATCTTGGCTAAAGGTTCTAGTCCGTTTTTACGTGCAATTTCAGCTTTGGTCTTTTTACTTTTTTTAAAGGGAAGGTAGAGATCTTCTAGTTGAATTAAATCAGTAGCCGATTCAAATTTACTTTTCAGTTCTGGTGTAAGTGCCTCTTGTTCGTCTACCGCTTTTATGATTGCCTTTTTACGTTTTTCTAGGGCTTCAAATTGCTCCTTAAACTGAACAATAGCGCCAATCTGAACTTCATCTAAATTACCCGTACGTTCTTTTCTGTAACGAGAGATAAAAGGTACCGTACAATCTTCATTAAGAAGGGCTACGGTATTTTGGATGCTCTTTTCAGGAAGTTGGGTGTGTTTAAGGATGTATGGGATGAGCATCATTTTCAAATTTTAAATAAGGAAACTAGCAGGCATGTTTAGTTTATAGAAATTAAGAGTGTACTACTAGTTTATAGTTTCCCCATTCCCAACCCCATCTGTATCTGGGTTGACAAACACTAGTTTTCCTTCTGTATTCTCTGTCATTAAAATCATTCCTTCACTTTCCACACCACGTAGTGCACGAGGCGCAAGATTTACCAGCACCGTAACTTGTTTTCCAATAATTTCTTCTGGTGTAAAACTCTCTGCAATACCTGAAACAATAGTGCGCACATCTATTCCTGTATCTACCTTTAGTACCAACAATTTTTTGGCTTTTGCCATTTTTTCAGCTTCGATAATAGTACCCACACGCATATCTAGTTTGCTAAAATCGTCAAATGTAATGGTGTCTTTTTGAGGTGCTGCAACTTTATTCATTTGTTCGTTTGCTTTTTTGGTAGCTTCTAATTTGGCCAATTGTGCTTCAATCTCTTGATCTTCTACTTTACGGAATAATAATTCAGCTTTGTTGATGGTGTGACCACCTGGTAGTAAGATATCTGTTGTTGAGATATCTTTCCAGCGTAGCCCTTCGACTGCGCTCGGGGTGACATTAAGCATATTTTTCAGCTTATCCGAAGTGAATGGTAAAAATGGTTCGCTTAGAACCGCTAGTGCCGTTGCTATTTGCAAGGCAACGAACATAATGGTTTTTACGCGGTCCTCGTCTTGCTTTATCACTTTCCAAGGCTCTTCGTCTGCTAAGTATTTGTTACCCAAACGTGCTAGGTTCATCAGCTCTTGACCTGCTTCCCTAAAACGATAGCGTTCTATAGAACTTGAGATGGTTTCAGGAAATTGCTTTAAAGAAGCTAAGGTTTCCAAATCTATTTCTGAAAAATTTCCTGCCTCCGGGACTTTACCCTCGTAATATTTATTTGTTAAAACGACTACCCTATTGATGAAGTTTCCAAAAATGGCTACCAACTCGTTATTATTTCTAGCTTGGAAATCTTTCCAAGTAAAGTCATTATCCTTGCTTTCAGGTGCATTTGCCGTCAAGGTATACCGTAACACATCTTGCATGTCTGGAAAGTCTTGTAAATATTCATGTAACCAAACTGCCCAATTTTTAGAGGTAGATAATTTATTCCCTTCCAGATTTAAGAACTCATTTGCAGGTACGTTTTCGGGTAAAATAAAATCTCCGTGTGCTTTTAGAATAGCAGGGAAAATGATGCAGTGAAATACAATGTTGTCCTTTCCTATAAAATGAACCAATTTGGTGTCTTCAGATTTCCAGTATGGTTCCCAGTCTTTTCCTTCTCGTGAAGCCCACTCTTTTGTGGAAGAGATATAGCCAATAGGAGCATCAAACCATACATACAGCACTTTGCCTTCACCTCCTTTTACAGGAACAGGAATTCCCCAATCCAAATCGCGAGTTACCGCCCTGGGTTCCAGTCCGCCATCAATCCATGATTTGCATTGTCCGTATACATTAGGTTTCCAATCGTTCTTATGCCCTTCTAAAATCCATTTTCGCAAAAAATCTTCATACCGGTCTAATGGCAAAAACCAATGGGTAGTTTCCTTTGTCGTAGGAATGGACCCCGTAATAGTAGATTTAGGATTAATAAGATCCGTAGCGTTTAACGTAGATCCACAGTTTTCACATTGATCCCCATAGGCTTCTTCATTACCACATTTGGGACAAACGCCCGTGACAAAGCGATCTGCTAAAAACTGTTTTGCTTCGTCATCGTATAATTGCGCTGTAGTTTCTTCTATGAAATCTCCTTGTTCATATAATTTTTTAAAAAAATCTGAGGCAGTCTTATGGTGTACAGGCGCTGAAGTTCTGGAGTAATTGTCGAACGTTATCCCAAAATCCAAAAACGATTGTTTGATAATAGCGTGGTATTTATCCACTACTTCTTGAGGTGTAATCCCTTCTTTCTTGGCTTTCATAGAAATAGCTACGCCATGCTCATCGCTACCACATATGAAGGCAACATCATTATCTATGCCTCTTAAATAGCGTGCATAGATGTCCGCCGGGACATAAACACCCGCCAAGTGACCTATATGAATAGGTCCGTTGGTGTACGGGAGTGCTGCTGTAATCGTATATCTTTTTGGTGACTTTATTGTGGACATCTAATTCTATTAAGCCACAAAAATACTGAAATTGTTGCTGGAAATAGTACGATATGCAGCATCAAAAATGTCTTACAATTGTCAATGTATAAATTTGGTTCATTGACATAAAACAAAAACCTTCGACGCATCTAAAAAGATACGACCGAAGGTTAAGTTACATAGTGGGGAAACAGTTTAAGCTACCATAACGGATTTACTCATTTTTTGATCTTGTACACTTATGCGATAAATGTACTTTCCGGTAGATAGATGATCGGGCAAGCGCTCTCGTATATTTATTTCTGTAGAACCTTCCAACATCATTTCATTAAAGACAGTTCCGACATTTTGACCCAAAATATTGTACAGTTGAATATCTACATGCGCTGAAAAAGGCATTTCTAAGTAAATATGTGGTGTACTGTCCGATGGGTAGTAGGGTTTATGGACAATGGCATTCATTAGATTTGGGTCGAAAGGGGCTGTTGACGGATCACTTCCGTCGGGATCTACGGGCGTTGGTGGTGTTACATCCCCGTCACTGTAGGCAATTTCAGGGAAATCTACGCCGCTACAATTAAAACCAAGGTTTACAGGTGCATACGGATGGTCTAGTAAATGTTGTTCTACCAAAGGCACATCTACACAAAGCCATTCCGCAAGCACGGTGGCATACAAATCTCTAAAATCCATGGTGTATTCTAGATTTCCTCTTCCATCGGGATCCTCCAAGGTAGGATGATCTCCAACAAAAGCACTGCCGTTAAGTCCAGAACCAAAAAATAGTGTTGGTGCTGCTTTACCGTGGTCGGTACCATTGGAACCATTTTCGAAAATTCGACGTCCGAATTCAGAAAAAGTCATACTCAATACCTTGTCATCTTGCTGCGTAAAGGCTAAATCTTGATAAAAAGTATTAATGGCAACGGATAGGTTGGTCATCAAACGCTCATGAGCTAAAGGTTGATTCCCATGCGTGTCAAAACCACCCATAGAGATCATGTATACTTTAGTACCTAAGTTTCCTTTTATCAGTTTCGCTAATAATTTCATCTGTCGGGCAAAACCGTTATCTTGATATTCTACTTGGTTTTGACCTCTTTCATACGCTTCGTGAATAAGACCTGAATACTCATACGTTGTGTTGGCAACTCCTCTCAAGAATTTAAGTTGATCACCGTACATACAATCGTTAAAAAGCTCGTCTCCAAGACCGTAAACAACACCAGATTCCGCAATTTCTTCCAGTTGATTAATATTAGAGGTAGTAAACGCATAATTGGTCTCTTCACCTTGGAATACCAAACTACCAAACTGTCCAATTTGAATAGCCGCGGGTGCTGCAGGCGGGTTAATGAGATAATCAGGATAAATATTCTCAAAATGTCTTCCCATCCAGCCGGTATTTAAACCACTGAAACCATTTGTATCTAAATCGGTATTGGCAAAAATATCGGAACCTGTAAAATGTGAAAGACTCTGTCCTTCATAGCCAACGCCGTGTGCAGCTTTAAATTGACCTTCGCCCCACATAGGTTCTAGTGCACTCATATACGAAGGCACTCCAAACTCATCCGTTAGTTTTAGGACTTTACTTTCAGGTATATAAATATTTGGTCTTGCATTTGCATAGGCATCGTATTGCTCAATTGGTATCACGGTACTTAGACCGTCATTACCACCAGAAAGACGAATTAGGATAAGAATATTGTCCGTTTCTGCTGCAGCAATACCAGCCGTTAATGGCGATGGCGCATTCGCAGAAAGCATATTTGAACCAAGCATCATGGAACCGGAACCGGCTATCCCCAATGCTTGTATAAAAGAACGGCGACTCCAGTATTTGTGTTCGTCATCGTGTCCGTCGTGTTGTATTCCTTTATTAGGGGTGTGGTGTGTATGGCACATAGTAAGTAGGTATTATTTTAATTGATATTCCGGTTGTCTTGCTAGATATTGTAGGAGAAGGTATACTTGGAACGGGGCTTGGGGCCAACCGAACAAGGTCCAGGATTCCTGATTTCCTCCTTCAAAATACACTTCCTCCACATCGCTCCTAAAAATAGCGAAGGCTTTTGCATACTCTCCTTCGTCCAAAAGACCTTTGGGGAGAATAAAATCAATAATCAATCTAGCGACATCATCAGGGTTATAGGTAGTTAATCCCACAGGACCTGCTATGGATAGACCTAAACGTCTAAACTGTTCGTTATCCTGTTGGTAGAAGACCTCAAAGATACTTTCCATGGTCAACCACCTTCCAATAATAAAATTATTGTTGATCCACTGCCTGTCTCGTTGCCATCCGGCTACGTCGAAAGGTTCAAATAGTTCCTGACTTAAGAGCCTACTGTAATTTGCCATTTCGCTAATATTCGTATCCGTATACGCGAAATCAGTTTCATTAAGGGTGTTGAAATATAGGTCAAACGGACTTTTAATAATGACGCCTATGGCCTCATCGTCAAAGAAATGTTGACTTTTAAACAATTGCCTCAATACGGGCGCTATTTCAAAATCATTGGCGATCATAGTTGCAGCCATGCCATTTAAGATAGCCTCTGCCTCGTTAGCCAAAGCATCGGGGTGTACAAAAAATTTATATAATTTCTTTGAGATAAAAAAGGCAATTTGATTAGCCCTTTCGTTGAAGAGAATGTCGATTACATCGTCATATCCCCAATTTCCAGTTTGTCCCAAAATGGTCTTGGTACCTTCATCGTGCCTATCGGCCCTGTAGGTTACCTGGGTACAGCCTTCTTTTCCTCGTTCTACATATCCAGTTAGGGCTCTAGCTGTTTCGATAACATCTTCTTCAGTATATCCCTGTCCTTCTCCTAAGGTGAATAGCTCATAAAGTTCACGGGCATAGTTTTCATTTGGATTGTTCCCGTTATTGAAAACGCCATCCAAATAATACAACATGGCACTCGTAAGCCCTATTTCGCTAACAAACGTTTTGAAATTTCCTAAGGAATTCCGTTGCAAACAGTTGATGTAGTAATAAAGAAAAGAATTACAATCGTAAACATCAACTTCGGTAACGAAATGATTACTCCAAAAGAAGCTCAATCGATCTCTTAGATTGTTCTTAAGCAAGCCATTCGCATAGTCCAATCGAAACTGGCCTCGCTGCTCATTTCTCAACTGTCTTCGCGCATCATTATCCTCGGGATAATTCGCGTTAGTCCAGTCTGCCCATGCAGGTGCTGGCAAAAGGGGCATGTTTAAGGCTTCGTCTACTAAGGCGTCTACAAGGGTACCTGCGTTTTGACCTACAGCCTGCTGAATAGTTTCAACTGATGCGCTAAATCCTAACCTCCTATACAAGTGCAAAGCACGTGCTTGGTCTAGGGGTACTGTGTAAGGCGCAAGAGTAGAAGTATTACAATTAATGAAATATTCCATAGTCTTAAAAAGGCGTTAGTAAATTACGTTCATAGAGTTGGGGCTCTTATCTAACGTAACGAAATTTGGCTTAGTACGCTAAACCTGTTATTTTCGTTAACTGACATTCGAATGTACATTCTAAAATCGAAAATGACCGCTGAACAACCCACATTTTCGATGAAATACAGTTTTTTGAAACTATTCTATGGGAAAACACAATGAATTTGGTAAAGAAGGGGAGCAAATTGCCACTGATTTTTTATTAAAGAAGGGCTACATCATATCCTATAGAAATTATAGGTATTTGAAAGCGGAAATTGATATTATTGCAAGAAAAGGAGATACGCTGGCTATAGTAGAAGTACGCTCTAGGAGATCTGATTATCTGGAGAATATCGCGGAAACCGTTACAGCAAAAAAAATAAAGCTACTGGTGATGGCGGCAGATTACTATATTCAAAATTCCGATTTAGACGTTGACGTACGGTTTGACATTATTACAATTTTAAAAAATAAGCAGCGCTTTGAGATTGAACATCTAGAAAATGCTTTTTACCATTTTTAAAATACTATTGATTGTATAGCATAACTTTTCGAAACATTTTGTTTTATTTGTAACAAGTTGTTATATTTGCTAACAACCCTAGCTTTTATGAAAACAATATCTTCCGTAGTAGAGCAGTATATCAAGAAAAAACCTTTTTTACAAAGCGCTTTGGCACAAGGTATTATCAACCTAACATCACTTTCCAGGATTGTAAAGCCTGAAATCGAGGAAGAACTAGGTAAGGATATTCGAAACGGAGCTATTGTGATGGCGCTTAAACGGCTATCCGACGACTTAGAATTTAGGGCGACGCACAAGATTATTAAAGTCCTTAAAAATATTGGTGAGATCACCGTACGATCTTCATTAACGGATTATACGTTTTTGGCTTCGGATAATATCCTGACACAGCAAGCGAAGCTCTTGGAGGAAATCAACACCAACCAAGATGTTTTTTACACATCGTCCAGAGGTGTGAACGAAATAAATATTGTCATCAGTAATGTGATGGATGGAACGGTAGAGCGGCTTTTTGCAGATGAAAAGTGTACTCAAAAAGCTGAGGAACTTTCCTCCATTACGGTAAAACTACCCGCAGAAAATGTATCGGTCCCTGGTATTTATTACTTTATATTTCAGCGATTGGCCTGGGAAGGTATTGTGCTATACGAGGTGATTTCTACCACAAATGAATTCACCATACTCGTAAACGATGAACAGGTAGACATCGCCTTTAAGACAATAAAAGATCTTAAAATGCTTTAGCGGCGGGGTTGTATCATTTCTTGTTCAAAAAATCTACCACTTCCTTGTCATTCTCTGGCCTAGCCACAAAACGTTTGTCCTTATCTAAAATAAAATAGGTGGGTGTTTGTTGTATTCCAAAAAGCTGGGCGTAATCACTTTCCCATTTTCCTAAGGCAATGGCGTGCTCAAAATTGGGCAAGTTCCCTTTTTCCTGTTTCCAATAGGTATCATCATCCTCTAAACCTACCGCCACTACACTTACGTTCACGTATTTCTTTAACTCTTTATGAAGTGCGGGCAACTCCTTTAAACAATGGGAACAGGTGCTACTCCAGAATACAAGGACATAGTGTTCTGCCCCTTCCAAACCTGATAGTGTTTTAGTTACTTCATCCTGCTTCCATGAAATTTCTGGAGAAAGCGCCCCTAATCTTAAGCGAGACGAAAGCTCAATTTCATCGATTAAGGCCTGATTACTATTCTCAGTGGCCAAACCCTTTAAATAAGCACTAAAAATGGTATCCGCAACCGCATGTAATGTATTTGCATGCGCTGTTTTCCAAAAATCATGAAAGACAGCTATTTTAAAAGGCACAGGTGTGTTACTTAGCTTTTGGTAAACCTCATCTACATTAGCTAAAATGGCACTATGCATTGCTTCTCTTGTTTTTAAGTTCGTTGGAAGTGCCGAAAAAACGTATTTGGAAAGCTTTTCTTTTAAAAAATCTGAGGACTGTAAGAGTCTACTGTTAAGGTCTATCGCGTCAAAATACCGTTTCCTTTTAGTACTGAAGTAGGCATCTACCTCCTCATAGCTTTTTGGCACGTATGGCGCACCAGCTTTTATCAGTTGATACGCTAACAAGTCTGACCCTTTCTCCTCATACCGGGTTTGCACCTCGGACAAGTTTTTCGTTAGTTCTTTAAATTCCTTTTTAGACGTATTTCCAGTTTCATAAAAATCTACCAAC
>CBDUKC010000128.1:0-8996 GCA_965367705.1 uncultured Maribacter sp.
GCTTTTTTTGATGTTTGTGTTTTCATGATTTTAAATCGTTTTTTGATTGATGAATAATTGATGGGATTTACTAAGGGCGATTGATGCTTGTTTTCACTACCCACCGATAGGTAGGATAGCAAGGTATTCTGATAGTTGACTTTTGATATGTTCTCGTTAAGCACAGCTTCGTCCGCTAAAAACTCATGGTTAAGCTTTATTGCTTTTTTAATAAGGTAAATAAAGGGGTTTATCCAAAACACCACTTGTAAAAACTCTACAAATAGAATGTCGTAGCTGTGTTTCTGTCGTGCATGGGTCTGCTCGTGAAGTAATACCTCTTGAGGTATTTCACTAGCTTCAAATTTTTGCCTATTTAGAAAAATATAGCTGAGAAAGGTATGAGGCGGCAACGGGTCTTTAAGTAGCACATGAATAAATTGTTCCCACTTTTGTTTTGGGTTCTTATTGATTCTCTTCAGGATTTGATACAGATTTTTCAGGAACTTTATTCCAAAAAATAGGACGCCTATAAAGTAAATGGTCCAGAGTATGGGGGCTAGGTCTAGGACATCTTTCTCCAATGCCATAGGAATACCAATAGGATCGTCGGTCGCTTGAGGTATGGAGTACTCTTGCATAAGGTCGTTGGTGAGTGGCTGTACTTCAACATACTCGGTAAACACTACCGCAGGTATAATCAATGCAGCGGCCAACGACACCAAAAGATATACGCGTTTAAAAACATGCATATGCTCATTTTCTAAGCATACTTTGTAGAAGAAGTAGAGTACCGCAAGGCAGGTCGTAAATTTTAGAAGATAGATGCCCATGATTATTTCTTTTGAATTTCGTTATCGATTAGTTTTTTCAACGCTTCGAGTTCTATTTTCGATAAATTGGTTTCTTGGGTAAAGAAGGAAGCAAATTGACCTGGACTGTCGTTAAAAAAGTTTTTAATGAGTCCGTTTACATGCTTGGCAAAGTAGTCCTTCTTTTTTACCAAGGGATAATATTCCCTGCTTCGGCCAGAACTTTCATACCCTACAAAACCTTTGTCCGTCATTCTTTTAAGCAAAGTGGCCACCGTTGTTGTAGCGGGTTTTGGTGCTGGATGTGCATCTAAAAGATCTTTCATAAAAGCTCTTTTTAACTTCCAGAGGATATTCATTAATTCTTCTTCGGATTTTGATAGCTGCATAATAGGGAATAAACTATTTGTTCTACAAACATAGAGTAAATAAATTGATTCTACAAATGTAGAGTATAAAAATAGGGTGTTGGTAAGCGCAGGACTGCTAAAAACAGCTATTTAAAAAGAAAAAGGAAGAGCAGTACTACTAAAACTATTGCTATTAGAAATGCCCAAATGGTGCTTGTACGGTCTTTTCTGTTCCGTTCGTGCAGGTCCTTTTTAAAAACCTCCATTTGTTGTTTAGAAAAGGCGGGAAAATTATATGCTGTGGTTTCATTGGCGCCTTCGGATAGGAGTGCCTTCCTATTGTCGCCCTGGAACTTCTTTCTTTTGGAAAGCTTGTTCTGCTTTAGGCGATTTATCATATCGAATATGTGTCCTCCTCCGCTCATTTAAGATTTTAAGTTAATGCTTATCCGTTCTAAAAACAAGGTTGAAATGTTTTCAGCTTTCCATGGGTGTTTTTAAAGCATATAGATTTTAAGTATAATTTCATTTTTCTCTGCCCGTTAACGCGTTAGGGATAGCAATGGAAAGCCCGCATTCTCCTTTCTTGCGAAGCGTACTTGTAATGCATAGCCCGACCCTATTTTGGGGGTAACGCCCAAGCACTTGAAGTCTTTTTAAAAGGCTAAGTTTGTATGAACTAAAATAGAAAAGACATGGAGGTAGCGGAGCAGTTACAAGAAAGAAGTGGTGGGGTCTGCGAATTATGTGCAGCAAATTCAGATTTGAGTGTCTATGAGGTGCCGCCAAAATCTACCGGTGGGGTAGACGGCAGCGTTTTAATCTGCGAAACATGTAGCGGTCAAATTGAAGATGCGGAAACCATGGATGCAAACCACTGGAGGTGTTTGAACGATAGCATGTGGAGTGAGCATGATGCCGTAAAAGCGATGGTATGGAGAATGTTATCTCGTTTAAAGGCCGAGGGATGGCCCAAAGACCTATTGGATATGATGTATTTGGACGACGCTACCTTGGAATGGGCGCAGGCCACTGGGGAAGGATTGTTAGAAAGTGAAAAGATAATTCATAGGGACGTAAATGGGGTTATTTTGCAAAATGGGGATAGTGTGGTCTTAATCAAGGACCTTAAAATAAAAGGTTCTAGCCAAGTGGCGAAACAAGGCACGGCGGTTCGCCGAATTTCTGTTGACCGAGAGAATGCGGAATATATTGAGGGTAAAGTAGGGCCAACCCAAACGGTGATTATCACAAAATACGTAAAGAAAATATAGTGACGTCTTTGCGAGGAGGTGCTAATAAATTTGTCCTCTAGTACCTAGCCTGAAGCGACGAAGCAATCTATTGAATTTGTGTTCCAAAGTTAGAGATTACTTCATAGGCTTAAAATTTATACCGCAAAATATCTCTAGTCCTATTACTCGCAAAAACGAATAAACTACCTATTCATTTCAGTAAAATACTGGTAGAAATATGGGATGGTTTCAATCCCCTTAAGGTAGTTCCAAACGCCAAAATGTTCGTTTGGCGAGTGAATGGCATCGCTATCCAAACCAAAGCCCATTAAAATGGTCTTACTGTCTAGTTCTTTTTCAAAAAGGGAGACGATGGGAATACTACCACCGCTGCGCTGGGGTATTGGTTTTTTGCCAAAGGTAGTTTCATAGGCTTTTGAGGCTGCTTTATAGCCAATAGTATCTATAGGGGTCACATATCCCTGACCGCCATGATGTGGTGTTACCTTGACGGTGACACCTGCCGGAGCAATAGCTTCAAAATGTGTTTTGAACAATTCGGTGATTTCTCGCCAATCTTGGTGTGGTACCAAACGCATGGAAATTTTAGCGTAGGCCTTGCTTGCAATAACCGTTTTTGCCCCTTCGCCTGTATAGCCGCCCCATATTCCGTTTACATCCAATGTAGGACGAATGGAATTGCGTTCGTTGGTGGAATAGCCTTTTTCTCCATAAACGGAATCGATATCCAAGGCTTTTTGATAGGCTTTTAGGGAGAAAGGGGCCTTGGCCATTTCTGCACGCTCTTCTTTGGATAATTCTTCTACGGTGTCGTAAAAACCAGGCACGGTAATGTGATTGTCTTCATCGTGTAAAGAGGCAATCATTTTGATAAGGATATTGATGGGATTGGCGACCGCTCCGCCATACAAACCGGAGTGTAAATCCCTATTAGGTCCTGTAACTTCCACTTCTACATAGCTCAATCCTCTTAAACCGGTAGTGATACTTGGTACATCATTGGCGATCATTCCTGTATCTGAAATAAGGATGATATCGTTGGCCAGTTTCTCTTTGTTTTCTGCTACATAAACCGCTAGGTTGTTACTACCCACTTCTTCTTCTCCCTCGATCATGAATTTTACGTTGCAGGGTAGCTGGTCCGTATTGACCATAAGCTCCATGGCTTTTACGTGCATATACATTTGTCCTTTGTCGTCGCAGGCTCCCCTTGCGAATATAGCGCCTTCTGGATGTAGTTCTGTTTTATGGATTACGGGTTCAAACGGAGGTGAGTCCCAAAGGTTAATGGGATCTGGCGGTTGCACATCATAATGGCCGTATACCAAAACGGTCGGTAGGTCTTTGTTGATTATTTTCTCGCCATATACAATGGGATATCCTTCCGTTTCGTGGATTTCTACCAGGTCGCAACCTGCATTTTCCAAAGCTGTTTTTACCGCATCGGCAGTGTTGAGCACGTCTTTTGAAAAAGCGGGATCTGCACTTATAGAAGGTATTTTAAGCAGCTCTATTAATTCGTTAAGAAAGCGGTCTTTATGTTGCGCAATGTAATCTGTTATCTTGGTCATAGTTTTTTTGGAAAGGCCTCAAAAGTACAAAAAAGAAGTATTTCACCTAATTATGTTGAAGCAGTTCTAATGATTAACAGGCTTAATCTTGGGTACACTCTTTTTATCTTAAACAAATAAAGGGTATTAACGTTTATTTTGTATATTACTTCTCGTATTCCCCTACACTTTTATTAACTATACCAACTAACATGCAAAAGAACTGTTACACTATTGCTATGGGCACTATTCGATGCCTGACATTCATCTTTATTTTTTCATTTTTTTCTTCAAGTAGTGCCCAAGAACAATTGGGTAGGCCGCTAATAAACCAGTACACCTATCAAGAATATGGAGCTAGGCCTATCAACTGGTGGGCAGTGGAAGGTGATAATGGTTTGATGTATTTTGCAAATACTGGTGGAATATTACAATTTGATGGGGTAAACTGGGATTTAATTGAAATTCCAGGTACGGGCACTAGAAGTTTCGCAAAGGACAATGAAGGAGTCATATATGTTGGAGGTAGTGGGGAATTTGGGTATTTGGCCCCCTCAGAAATTGGGGTCATGGAATACGTATCCTTAATGGATAAGGTGCCTGAAGAGCATAAAGTATTTGATGTTGTTTGGGAGGTTGATTATTATCAGGGTAGAATAATATATAGAACGGAATTTAAGCTCTATGCATGGGATGGTGAAACCATGAAAGTAATAGCTTCGGAAAATGGCTACCATGTAGGAGCTATTGTCGATGATGTTTATTATTTACGCATTTGGGATGTTGGCCTTTGTGTCCTGAAGGATGATGATACGTTTGAGTTAGTACCCAATGGAGAACAATTTGAGAGTGAGCGTATTTATTCAATGCACCCTTACGATGACAAAATGCTCGTAGGTACCAGAACCCAAGGGTTTTATCTTTTTGACGGACAAGATTTCACCCCGTTTAAAACAGAGATAGATTCTTACATCAGAGGAGAACTTTATTTACCGGGAGTTGCTTTAAAAGATGGGCGTTACGTGTTTAATACCTTTGCTAACGGTGCCTATCTCATGGATCATGACGGTAAGCTGTTGCAAAAGTATACAAAAGCGAATGGTCTGCCAGATGATAGTGTTAATTATGTTTATGTAGATTCTAGGGGCGTTTTATGGATGATGCACTTCAATGGGATATCTAGTACCAATTTAAATTCTAATCTCACCTTGTTAGATGAAACTATTGGGATATCTACGCTCGTTCAAGACGTGAAAAGAAATGATGGGACACTCTATTTTGCAACGAACAATGGAGTTTCTTATTTGGATGATAACGACAATAAAGTGAAAATGATCCCAGGTACGTTTGGTCAAATTTATAGATTTCAAAAATTTCGGGATAGGATGTACGCTATTAGTAACGGCATGGGCTTAATAGAGCTAAAGGATAAAAGTTGGGAGTATGTTAGGGAAAATATTAATTATGATTTTAGACCCAGCGGGATAGCCCAATCAAAAAAGGATAGTAGTAGGATTTTTGTATCGCACCAGCAAGGAACCATGAGTTTGTATTTTAATGAAAATGCTGGGCAGTTTGAGGAAGAATCAAATACTGGTAAGCTTACTAATATGAACGGTTATTTTGAGAAAAAAGATGGTACGTTATGGATCAGTAATTCCGTGGACGGTGAAGTTTTTAAAATAATACCAAAATTGATTAATGGTAAATTTGATTTAGATGCTTCTGAATATATAACCTATGGTGAAAACGAGGGACTCCCAAAATCTGGTGTTAGTATAGGCGGAAGAGATGAAGAAGATGAAGTAAGGGTTACTGCCTTTGAGGAGCAGGAAACTTATGCACTTAATGAGGAAACCCAACGCTTTGAGAGAAAGAAGTTCCCTTTTGCGAAATTTGTTGATTGGGACGCACCAGGTAGTCGTGGGGATCGAACAGAAGATGGGAAGCGTTGGTTTAATGTAGGAACTGGGATAATCATAGCCGAAAAAAATAAAGATGGCGAATTTGAATTTAATACGGATACGTTTAAAGAATTAAAGAATACGGTTATCGCTAGTATAAACCCCGAAGAACAGAAACCCGATGGGTCGTGGGTTGTTTGGTTACCTGGCCCAGATGGTGTCTTTCGGTATGAAGGCAAGTTGGAAAAGCCTAGTTTTCCAAAATTTGAAGTGGCCATTAGAAAAATGACGATTACTGGAGATTCATTGGTTTATGGAGGGAATATTGATTTTCCAGAAAAACTTAATATTCCTTTTGATAAGAATTCGGTAACTATAAACTATGCGGCACCCTTATTTATTGGTCAAAAGGAAATAAAATATAGTACACAATTAAGTGGTTTGGATGACACATGGTCCGATTGGACGGCGCAAACTTCCAGGGAATACATAAATCTTCCTGCCGGCAATTATACCTTTAAAACAAAGGCCCAAAATATCTATGGAGATATTACCGAGGAAGCATCGGTTTCCTTTTCAATTACGCCCCCTTGGTATGCTACCTGGTGGGCTTATGCACTCTACGCCTTAGCATTTTTGGCAGTCGTATACCTTGTGGTAAAAGCCCGTACCAAGATCCTGCTTAACCAACAAAAGATATTGGAAGAAACGGTCTTTGTCCGCACCGCAGAGGCCAATCAACGTTTAAAGGAATTGGCTACCGTAAATCAAGTGAGCCAGGCCTTGACCGAAAAATTGGAACTAAACGATTTAATCCAATTGGTGGGGGATGAAATGAAGAAGCTCTTTAAATCGGACATCACCTATTTAGCCATTCTAGACCCGGATACAAATATGATCAACTTTCCATACCAAGACGGTGATGAAATGGAGCCCATGATGTATGGACAGGGATTAACTTCCCAAATCATTAAAACAGGACAATCCCTTTTACATAACAAGGATGCCGATATTAATGCAGAATATGATAAGATAGGGGTAAAACACACTGGAAAGCAAGCAGTCTCGTACTTAGGCGTGCCCATTCCGGTAGAAGATACCGTTATTGGTGTCTTAAGTGTACAGAGTACACAGCAAGAAAGTAGGTTTAACGAAGAGGATAAAAACCTGTTAAAGACCATTGCTACAAACGTGGGTATCGCACTCCATAATGCAGAGCTGTACGAAGAAGCAAAGGAAGCCAAAGCAAAGGCAGAAGATGCCAACGAAGCAAAAAGCGCCTTTCTCTCTACGGTAAGTCATGAACTACGAACGCCGCTGACCTCCGTTTTAGGCTTTGCTAAAATAATACGCAAGCGTTTAGAGGATAAAATATTTCCAGCGGTAACCGTTCAAGACCAGAAAATAAAGCGAACGATGAAACAGGTGAGCGAAAACCTGAATGTTGTCGTATCGGAAGGAGAGCGCTTGACCAACCTCATTAACGATGTATTGGATCTTGCCAAAATAGAGTCGGGTAAGATGGAGTGGAATATGCGCCCCGTATTTCTGCAAGATGTCATACACCGTGGTATCGCTGCTACCTCGGCCTTGTTTGAGCAAAAAGGATTAAAGTTAAAACATAACATACCAGAAGATTTACCCATCATAAAAGCAGATGAGGATAAATTGATTCAAGTCATTATCAACCTCTTATCCAATGCGGTAAAGTTCACCGATAAAGGCACCGTAATGCTCGAAGCATACCAAGAGAAAGGACAGCTTATTTTTGAGGTTCAGGATACGGGTATTGGCGTTGCGGAAGAAGACAAGCATAAAATATTCGAACGCTTCAGACAAGCAGGGGATACCCTTACCGATAAACCTCAGGGAACAGGCCTTGGTCTACCTATTTGTCGGGAAATTATTGAGCACCATGGCGGTATCATCTGGATGAAAAGCGAGTTTAACGTGGGTAGTACCTTTTTCTTTTCCATACCTATATTGGGAGAAGCAGCTACACAGGAACCTATACAATTGGATAGGATTCTACGCAGCCTTAAAAAGCAGATCAGTCATAGTTCAAAGAAAAAAGTAGACGGGAAAGCCACTATTTTAGTAGTAGATGATGATACGCCTATACGCTCCCTCTTGCGACAGGAACTTACGGATACTGGATATAGGGTTAGGGAAGCTGCAAACGGTAAAGCGGCACTGGATATGGTGCGCTTGGAGAAGCCGGATCTGATCATCCTAGATGTAATGATGCCAGAAATCAACGGTTTTGACGTTGCCGCAGTGTTAAAGAACGATCCAGCTACGATGGATATTCCAATTATTATACTGTCCATAGTTCAAGATAAGGAACGCGGCTTTAGAATAGGCGTGGACCGTTATTTGACCAAGCCCATAGATACAGAGAAGCTGTTTCACGAAGTTGATGAATTATTAGAACAGGGCGTTTCAAAAAAGAAAGTACTTGTGGTAGATGAAGATGCCACCGCTGTAAAATCATTAACGGACGTGCTTAGTGCGCGGGGATACAAAGTAATGGAGGCAAGTTCCGAAAACTTGTTAGAGGCGGCGAGTGAATCACAGCCAGATATTATTATGCTCAATTCCGTCTACAACGGGGACAAAAATTTCATTAAGGATTTAAAAATCCAAAAAGGGATGGAGAACGTCATGTTCTTTGTCTACGAGTAACATTAGGATTGGGGTAAAACAAGTAAATCACCTCGGGGAAAGTCCGCGAGGCATTTAAAGAAAATTCACGTTTGATAGCTACGCAAGCGTTGGAGTATTTAACTCTCGATTATCGAGTAAAAAAATTGTATGGATAAAAAATTATTGATCGTTGACGATGAGCCACATATTAGAATGCTTATTGAACAGACATTGGAAGATTTAGAGGATGAGGGTGTTGAACTTTTATTTGCGGAAAATGGAGAGCAGGCCTTACAAATCATACAAGATGAAAAGCCAAATTTGGTCTTTCTAGATGTAATGATGCCTAAAATGAACGGCATGGAAGTGTGTCAAAAAGTGAAAAAAGAACTCAACTTGAATGACGTCTACATTATTTTGTTAACTGCAAAAGGGCAGGAGGTAGACCGTCAAAAAGGTTTGGATATGGGTGCGGACCGGTATATGACCAAACCGTTTG
>CBDUKC010000129.1:0-8940 GCA_965367705.1 uncultured Maribacter sp.
TGCTCTAAATTCTTTACATTGTAATAACTTGTTAGGATTCCACGACCAGAAATAAAGAAGCGCTCTTTCTCTGAAGGCATTTCAGGTAAGTCGGGCGTACTCTTTGCCATATCAAATCCATTTAGATAGGCTTGCCATTTGGCAAATACCACAGGGTAATCCAACCGAAGGTCGGGCATAATAGATGTTAACTGGTTATACAAGTTGCTCTTGGCAGATTGTACACTAGCCGCATACTCGGAGGCATCGATACGGATTATCGTTTCACCTTTACTATAGGCCTGTCCTTCTTTAAAAAGCTTATTACCCCTATTAAAAACACCTTGTACTTCGGTAAAAAGTTCTACTTTTTGTTTAGCGTTCAGGTTTCCGTTAGCGGTTACTATTATAGGTACGGTACCATTCTGAACCACCTCGGTAAATACCGTTTTAACCACCTTACCGGCCTTGGGTCTAAAACTCTTCTTATTGTCCACGATACCCTTTGCCATAAAAAATGACCCTATAATAAGAAGGATGCCTAAGACGGATAAAATAATATTTCTCATACTTGGATAATTATTTGGATTCTAGTTTTGTTTGAAAATTATTCTGAATTTTTTTTAGATTTTCTATCATCAAGGTTTTATCCTCCACTGCTATACCGTGCTCCATAATATCGATTACTCCTTGAATCACAGGTCTTGTCCTTTCGAAAATTTCAGCTCCGTCCGAAGTGATAAAAACCTCGTTATTGCGCTTGTCCTCTTCACTCTGCATTCGTTTAATATAATTTTTACCTTCCATTTTAGATAGCAAACGCGCTAAGGAAGATTTATCCCTAAATGTTAAACATGCAAGTTCGTTTTGATTGATACCATCCTGTCCATGTAAGGTCTTGAGAACAATCATCTGCTCCTTGGTAAGATCTAATCCATGTGCATCAAATGCTTCTTGCAAATGATAGTCCACTAGTTTTACTGTTCTTCCCAGCCATGGTCCTATCGATGATTCAAAATCTATTTCTAACTTGGTTTTTAACACGCGGCGAAGCTACTAAAAAAGACATTGGTTGCACGTGCAACCAATGTTAAAGTAATCATAAAAATGTTTTATGATTATTAGTATTACTTAAACAACAAAGGACTCCTAGCAGAGTCCTTTGTTGTTTAAGTAATAAAATGTTTTGTAATTATTAATCATCTACATCTTCAAACTTAGTATTGGCTAAACTGGTTCTTGTATCCAGGGTCTGGCCGAACTTTATGTTTAAAAAAGTGTCATCGCTATCAAACCTAGCCAAGCTTTCTGATCTTAAACTCAACAATGCCCTAATAGAAGTAAAATTATTTCCTTGGAGTTGCACTAACTTTAGTTGTGACAAATTAGCGGTGCTTTCCGGTAAATTCCCTTCAAACCTGTTATATGACAACACTAATTCCTTTAGGTTTCTTAATCTACCCAAATCTGCAGTTATAGTTCCACTTAACTTATTTCCAAACAGCGCTAAGCTTTCCAGTTCCGATAGTGCAGCAATTCCTTTTGGTAATTCACCATCCAAATAATTACTAGATAGATTTAATATTCTTAATTGTTCCGCCTCGCCTATTCCCTCAGGAATAGCTCCTTCTAATAAATTATTGCACAGCGTTAGCTCCCTAAGATTCTTTGCCTTTTTAAAACTCGAAGGTAGGACTCCAGATAAGCTATTCATTTCTAATTTTAATTTTTGCAAATAATGCAACTGCACCAATGAAATTGGAATTGGGCCAGTTAATCTATTGAATGCTAAATTAAGTACCCTTAAACGACTAAGTTCTCCTAAGGAACTTGGAATAGTCCCTTCAAGACCATTGTTATGAAGGTTTATTTCCACCACATGATTGTCTTCAACAACCACACCGTGCCAAGAAGTTGCTTTTTTATTGAAATCCCATTTATGAGTCCACGCATCCCCGCTTGTGGCTTCAAAGAATTCCTTAAGTATCTTTCTCTCTTGCTTGGTTATGTTTGCGTTCAAAGCAAAACAGGCAAAAAGTGCTATAATTATCGCTGCAACGTTTAGTATTTTATTCATAACGGATACAATTTAAAAATAGAGATAATATTTATTGAGCCCCAAGTGCAAAATCACAGTATTTATTAAGCATTTTAACAAATAGAATCTAGCCTAACTATAACGCTCAAATACCGTTTTTATGATATTTAACTGCAGGTTTAAACAAAAAAAAAGAGATGTTGTCCACATCTCTTTTTTAAACCAAACTAACTAAAAATGTAAACTAAACTCAGTCTTCAATATCTTCAAATTTCGTATCTGCCATTCTTGACTTACTAAAATTAATATCCTTAAACTGTATGTTTCTATCTTCTCTATCGTAGTCAAAAACTAAGAATTGCTTTTCGTCCAACATTTCTAAATTTTTAAACGATGAGAATTTATTATTCTGAATCTGAAATACTTCTAGACTTGCTAGCTGACCAAATTCTTCAGGAATTTCTCCGTTTAAATCATTGTTAGCCAATACAAGTTCCTTCAGGTTTTTTAGATTACCCATAGCTACTGGAATAGCTCCTTGCAATGCATTTTCAAAAAGTCCAAGCGTTTCTAATTTAGTCAAAGAGCCTAGTGAACTTGGAATAGCACCCTTTAATGTGTTACTAGAAAGGTTTAAAATCTTTAGGTTTTTAATAGTACCTATACTCTCTGGAATACTCCCTGATAAAAAATTATTGAATGCAGAAATTTCCTCTAGACTAGCCATCTCTCCTATATTGGCAGGAATTTCACCTTTTATCCTATTCATTTCCAACTTAAGCACTTTCAACTTGGTAAGCTGTACTAAGGACTTTGGTAATTCACCAGTAATAGAATTGAACGCAAGATTTAAAGTTGTTAAATGCTCAAGGTCTCCAATTTGCTCTGGAAGCACACCCATTAAGTTGTTATGGAACAATTGTAGCCCAACAACTTTATCGTTAACTACATTTACTCCATACCAACTAGATACATCTGTGTTTAAATCCCATTTTTTTATCCAATGATTTCCATTGGTGCTATCGTATAATTCCAACAAGGCTTTCTTCTCTTTTTTTGAGACCTCTGCCTTAGCTACACTTGCCACTAGCATTGTTAGAAATAAAAAGGAGTATAGTTTTTTCATACGTCAGTAGTTTGTTAGTATCAAGGTGTCCTTTTACTAAAAGTTAGGAATTATCCTACAAATTACTACTTATAACGTCTAAACATCAAAATTTATCGTTCAATGGAGTCCTTTTGTTGTGAAACCCTCTATTTACGTGGTGAAAGGGCGTTGATCTGTGGTAACGGAAATCAAGATATAGTTTCAATCTGCGTAGAAAGCTGTTCCCAATTCTCCATGAGTTGTTCCAATTTATCTTTCTTGGATTGATATGCATCAAAGAAATTAGGTTTAGCAATAGTCCCGTCGTAATCCATCAACAAGTCATGATCAATCTTCTTTATCTCCTTTTCCAAACTAGAAATTTTGCTTTCTACTGTACTTAATTGATTTTTGAGGCTTTTTATTTTTTTTTGGTCTTGAAAAGAGGTGTTTTTCTTTTCTGTTTTTTTCTCCTCACGTTTCTCCTGTTTTTTCTCTATGGCTCTAAAATCATCCGCTTTTCGTTGTTCTAAGTAGAAATCAACATCACCAAGATATTCTCGAATCACTTTATTTTTAAACTCATACACCTTATTGGTAAGACCCTGTAAAAAATCACGGTCATGGGACACCAATATAAGCGTACCCTCAAAATTTTTACACGCCTGTTTTAGCACATTTTTAGACTTTATATCTAGATGGTTGGTAGGTTCATCCATAACCAGAACGTTAAAAGGCTGTAGTAACATTTTTGCCAACGCCAAACGGTTACGTTCCCCCCCAGAGAGTACTTTTACGTACTTATCAACTTCCTCACCACGAAATAGAAAGGACCCTAAAATATCCCGCACCTTACTTCTATTAGATTCATTTGCAGCATCTATCATGGTGTCTAAAACCGTTTTACTGCCATCAAGATATTCAGCTTGGTTCTGTGCAAAATATCCTATTTGTACGTTATGCCCCAATTTCAAATGACCTTCGTGCTCCAGCTCACCGACAATAATCTTAGCCAACGTAGATTTACCTTGTCCGTTCTGACCTACAAATGCAGTCTTACTATCACGCTCTATCAGTAAATTTATATTGTTCAATACTTCCTTTGGTCCATAGTTTTTGGAGAGCCCCTCTATTTCTACCACCACTTTACCTGGGGTAACTGAAATAGGAAACCTAAGGTTCATTACGCTATTATCATCCTCATCTACCTCTATGCGATCTATCTTATCTAATTTCTTAATTAAAGACTGAGCCATAGAGGCTTTGGTAGACTTAGCCCTAAACTTTTCTATTAGACGCTCCGCTTGTTGAATCTCTTTTTCTTGGTTCTTTTGAGCACTTAGCTGTTGCTGTTTTATTTCATTACGCAATACAAGGTATTGGGTATATGGTTTATTGTAATCGTAAATACGACCTAAAGAAATTTCTATAGTCCTATTGGTAACATTGTCCAAGAACATTTTATCGTGAGAAACAATGACAACAGCTCCTGTATAATTGTTCAAAAACTGCTCAAACCAAATAATGGACTCAATATCCAAGTGGTTGGTAGGTTCATCCAACAATAACACATCATTGCTTTGCAATAATAGTTTGGCCAATTCTATACGCATTCGCCATCCACCAGAAAAGGTTTCGGTTTTTTTATCGAAGTCAGCACGGTCAAATCCAAGTCCTTGTAAGATTTTCTCTGTCTCTCCTTGGTAATTATAACCCCCCAGTATTTCATAATGATGGCTTACATCACTTAAGTCTATAATTAACTGGTTATACCCCTCGCTTTCATAATCCGTACGTTCGGCTAATTGATGGTTTATCTCATCTATCTTACCCTCTAATTTTTTTATTTCCTCAAAGGCTTGGTACGCTTCATCCAAAACCGTTCTACCTTGTACAAAATCTATATCCTGTCTTAGAAAGCCGATTTTTATATCCTTTTCAATGGCTATAGTACCTTTATCCAAGGACATATCCTTTGATAGCAATTTTAATAAGGTAGATTTACCCGCACCATTCTTGCCTACAAGTCCTATTCTATTCCCTGCATTTAAACGAAACGATATTTCCTCAAATAAATATTCCCCACCAAACGAAACGGAAAGGTTGTGTATGTTAAGCATTTAGTTTTTTCTTTTATGAACTTTAAAGGATATGTATGTACTCATACAGAGCAGCTAAAACTGAAAGCAATTCTTAAATACAAACCACATCTTTTTGGCAATTCTTAAATCGATTTTCACAATTACCATAATTATAAATTGATATGTAATTCTGTACCTTTGTATAAAGTTTTGCAAATGTTAAAAAAAGGAAACAAACTCTACAGTATTTTAACAGGAACTTGCCCCAGATGTCATGAAGAAGGCATGTATTTAGACAAAAATCCCTATCATTTAGGAAAAATCTATAAAATGCATGAGCGTTGCGGTCACTGCAACCTAAAATACAAAATAGAACCCTCCTTCTTTTATGGGGCCATGTATGTCAGTTACGGCGTAGGAATAGCATTTTCCATAGCCACTTTTATAATTGCAAAATTGTTTATAGGTACTTCTTTACTAAATACATTTATTGCCATCATTGGCACCCTAATTGTTTTTATGCCAATTATTATGAGGGGATCCAGAAATATTTGGATCAACCTGTTCATTAAATATAATCCAGGTGTCGTTAAGAAGAATACTTAGGCCTTTTTATACGCCTCAATGTACCTTGTAACATCTATCTGATTATCTATTGGAGTTCCCTTTTCGATAAAGGCGAATAATTGGGCTGCCGCCCATGGTCCTATCATAATTCCATGGGAGCCAAAACCATTGAGAACGTACAATTTTTGATATTCCGGATGTTGACCAACTAGGGGTTTCCTATCTTTTACAGTTGGCCGTATTCCTGCTTGGTGACCAACTACCTCATAAGGGCAATCCAACAGCGCATTTAGCTTTTCTAAGAGCTCTTTTTTAGCATTAACGCTTGGAAGACCTGAAGAGGTATTTCGATCATAATTAGCCCCTATTTTATACAAATCACTACCTAAGGGAATTATAAAGACCGAGGATTTAATTGCATTATTCTCCCTTAATTCAGGGCATTTGATAATTAAATACTCCCCTTTGGACCCCTGCATGGGCAAGTAATTAAAAAATGGATTCCCACGCATTCCAAACCCTTCGGTAAAAACAATATGTTTTGCGGTCACAGAACCGTATGTAACATGGTCATAATATGGTTCTAACTTCGCATAATCAAAAGAATCTGAAACCAATACACCTTCTTCTTTTAAAAAATCGCCATAACGTTTTAAGGTTGAAACCGTATCAAGTCGACGTGAATGGAGCACCTTTCCAAAATCATGAGGAGCTATTACGGCATCATTATTACTGCGTACCAATACTGGAGACAAGTAATCCTTTAACTCTTGTTTGTCGGCCGCCTCGAACCACATGTTCTGTTCCTCAACCGAAGCAAATCTTCTGTATACCGGCAAATCAGCAATTAGCTTTTTTCCTAAGGTATCTTCCAATTCATGATAAAAGGCGTTGGCAACAGGAATAAGGGTTGTAGCGTTCCAAGCCAGTGTAAATCGTTTTAGAATTACCGGATTTGAGAGTCCACCAGCCACCAAGGAAGCATTTTGCGAACTATCATTGTATACTATAAAACGTTTATTATGTTTTCTAAGCGTTTCACATAAAGCCGTGCCCGCAAGACCTAAGCCTACCACAATATAATCTAACATGTGGTAAAGGTAGGAAATTGTACATGTTGACAACCTAGGAATATGGTACAAAGATCTACCATAAAAAAAGCGCTCCGATAATTATCGGAGCGCTTTAATACTATAGAATTGGAATATTCAATTTGGCTTAATAAGCCCACATATCTTGTTCTCTATCACGAATAACCTCTTTAATACGCTTTGATTCCAACAATTGGAAAAGTGCATTATCTGCTATATAATCACTAACCTTACGGTCACCATGAACGTTATCTTCTTTATAAATAACTGCATTAAACCTTCTTGCGTTCAGTAACATATCAAAAGAAATAGGTTGTGCAGAGTTACGCTGATTAAAGACTTTAGCATCGTGCAAGACTTCTCTAGCATCTGGATACCAAATCCAGAACAATTCTACCTTATCAGGGTTGTCATCATCCATAAAGTTTACATCCGGTGCAACTGGAGCAATACCTAAAAGACGGTATTTTAATTCTCCCTGTCGCTTATCGAAATACCACATTCCTTTGATACGGTATTCTTCAATTTCCGCAGCAGATATTTCTCTTCGCGTAATGAACTCTTCGGAAACCTGTTCCCCAGCATTCATTTGCTCATATCCATAATCTAAGGTATCCGTTTTCTGCAATGCAGCTGACAGATCTCCATAGTTTCGCTTTTCGGTAAAATAAGAATCCGCGTAGGCCTCTAATTTACCGCTTTTAACCGCCTTCATTAATACATGATATAAGGATCTTCTATCCGCCCCTATATCAATAGTATCCGTTGGATAATACATGGGGAAGTTTACTCTCTCATCCAAATCTATGGTTTCCCATAATGTTTTGGACCAAAGAATATCCCTGTCGTCAACATACCCATATTTCAATGGAGCATCATTATCAACAGCTTTTTGGGCCTCTGTCCGCACCCCTACTTCCTGTGGTTTTTTGGCGTTTAAGATATTAGCTTGTGCCATCATGGATACCGGTAATACTACCAAGGCTCCCATTAAAAAAACATTTTTCCAATTCATGTTTATTATACTTTAAAATAACCGGGTAACGAAAAGCACTACCCGGCATTGTGTATTCTTACTAGTTTGCTATCTCCACAACTACAGGAGATACTTTTTTAAGTCTATAACTCTTATTATTGGTGATGTATGCATTGATATCAAATATCTGTACAACATCTCCTCTTTTAGCTCTCTTAAGTGCTGATTTAGCTCTTGAATCCAACTTACTTCCCTTAACGCTTATTGTAGGTTGACCAGGAACTTTGAAGCTAAACCCGCTTACCGCTAAGTTCAAATCAAAATCGAAATCATCCAAAATAGCACTGATGGTTGCAATTTCCAAGTTCTTTCTAGGAAGTTTTATGCTCCCAGCCTGTCTGCTAACCGTTCCTTCTGGTCTTGGAATATCTTTAATTCTAAACTCAGATTTAGAAGATATTGGCTGACCATCTGGAAGTGTTCCAGAAGCCACTATCGTAACACTTCTACCTGTTCCTGGGTTCATTACATACTTGCTACCACTTACTGGCTTAAGACCTGGGGCAGATGCACGCACCTTATTGTTAGGTATACCTGGGATTGAAATAGACATTGGATTGGATACACCACGATAAACAACGTTCATCTTATCCGCAGCAATCAATGCTGCATTAGGCTTAGAAATTGTTGCAAAGGAATTCTTTACAGGTACTTCTATCTCGGCACCATCTTGTTGAAAGTATAATTTTCCTGATATCTCATGGTCACCAGCAGCACCGGAACCAATTAACATCTTAACACCACCTGCTTCGATTTTATAATCCTTGCCTTCAGCAAGTTTTCTACCATCTAACGTTAAATCAGCTCTTACTGGCGTAGAAGAATTATCCGTTTTACTGATAATAATTTTACCATCATAACTTTCACCGGAATAAAAAGCTGACTTGCTTGCGAAAAGCGAAGTAGCAAAATTCTTAAGTGACACCTGATCTGTAAGCTCACCTTCTAGCATAGATTTAAGAGCATCTTCTTCGGTAGATTTAATATCTGCCTGTAATGCCGTTATCTTAGTTAAGGAAGCAATCAATGGAAAATCCTTGTAATGATAATCTATCCAATCT
>CBDUKC010000130.1:0-8839 GCA_965367705.1 uncultured Maribacter sp.
ACCAAGGTTCTATGAATAATATGAGGGCGTTCGTAAAACTCGACCAACTTCGGCAACACCGCTGAATGCATTAGGTTTTTCATTTCGAACGGAACCCCGGGAAGGGAAATAAAAGTAGTATCGTCTTCATGAATCCACATTCCTGGAGCAGTACCATGTGCATTGTTAAGTATTACAGCCTTACTAGGAACCAAGGCCTGCTTTCTATTCAAATCTGATATGGGGGTGGAAATATAGTTGGCAAATAGCATTTCTACATGACCTAACACTGCCTTGTCTTCAACCAAAACATCGTTGAAAAAAGTACAAAAAGTATGTTTGGTAATATCATCCTTCGTAGGCCCAAGACCTCCAGTAACAATAACAATGTCTACTCGTGATTTGGCGTTTGCCAAGGCACTTAAAATGTGTTCTTTCTGGTCTTGTACCGAAGTGATTTGGTAGACAGAGACACCTATTTTATTGAGCTCCGTAGCGATAAAAGCCGAGTTGGTATCGATAATTTGACCGATAAGTATCTCATCGCCAATGGTAATTATCTCTGCAAGCATTATAGATTGAAATCCTTTTGAATTTCAGATACTACTTGGTGTATGTCTGCTTTTAGAGAAGGAAAAATTCGTTTGATTTCTTCCATATTCGATTCACTTTTACCAAGGGTTTCTATCTCTAAGGCCGCGGCGCGCGTCTGTTCCATTCCTAATAAATCCACATTAGGTTTTATTTTGTGTGCCAGCTGGTATACTTGATGGTAGTTATTCTCTTCAAGAGCGGTTTCCAATGCCAATAAGTCTTCTGGAACTTCTTCAAGAAAAACGGAAACTACAGAATTTATAAAATCCTGATCCCCCTCTGCCATCTCATTAATTTTATCAAGACTGTAAATCATTATTTAATTCTTACGTTAAAAAGTTCCTTATTTTCCAAACTGCCGGAAAGATAGTCATTTACGGCTACTTTCCCAACACCGGCAGGGGTGCCCGTAAAAAGTATATCCCCTTTTTTCAACATAAAAAAAGTAGAGACGTAGGCAATGAGCTCATCTATTTTCCATAGCATGAGACTCGTATTACCCGATTGAACAATCTTATCATTCTTTTTAAGATTAAAATTAAGGTTGTTCAAATCCTTAAAATTTGTTTTAGGCATCCATTCCCCAATAACAGCTGCGCCGTCAAATCCCTTGGCTTTTTCCCAAGGTAAGCCCTTTGCCTTTAATTTAGCTTGCAAATCTCGTGCAGTAAAATCAATTCCCAATCCAATCTCATCATAATAGGTATGGGCAAAAGATTCTTTTATATGTTTACCAACCTTTTTTATTTTCACCAGCACCTCTACCTCGTAATGAACATCTTCTGAAAATTCTGGAATATAAAAATCTTGTTCTTTAGGTAAAACTGAAGAATCAGGCTTAATAAACACTACTGGCTCAGTAGGTTTTTCATTTTTTAGTTCTTCGATATGGTCGGTATAGTTCCTACCGATACAAATAATCTTCATCGCTACACATTTTACTGTTTATTACTGTTTACCAAGCAGTTCAACGTCCCTGAGACTTAGTACTTACTCAAATCGATTGAAACACAAGTTATTTACTGTTACGTTAAATCCAATGGCTACGTTTTACAAAGGAGCTGAAACTCACTATCTACAAATTAGTAATATCAACTGTTTTACAAAGCATCAAAGAACCTGCTATAAAAAATATGTGATCAGAAATAATTACAAGCCTTCACGCCTACCAAGTCTACTTTTTAACTAACCTAACTTCGTATTAAGCTTACTCAATTTTATCTGTGTTAATATCTTTTTGGTGTACAATGGAAAATCAGCGTTGAGCATCCAACCAAAATATCCTGGCTCCTTTTCTAGAACGTCATGTACCTTTTTACCTTTATGCTTTCCAAAGGAAAAAATCTCCGCACCTTCGTCATCCAAAGCTATGAAGCCTGCGAAATCTACCGATTGTTTTCTTCGGGAAAATTCGGATAACTTCTTGATATTGTTTTCTAGTTCTGGATATCTATCTAATTGCGAAAGTAAAACCTCATACGTAGCGTTGGTATCCGCTGCAGCGCTATGGGCATCCGTCAGCTCCTTATCACAATAAAATTTATACGCAGCGCCAAGGGTTCGTTTTTCCATTTTATGAAAAATAGTCTGCACATCTACCGCAACAGTATTTTTCATATCAAAATCAATTCCAACACGCAAAAGTTCCTCGGCTAATAAAGGAATATCAAATCGATCAGAATTAAACCCTCCCAAATCAGCATCCTTAATCATCTTATAAATCTCTTTTGAAAGTTCTTTAAAGGTGGGTTCGTTGGCAATTTTTTCATTAGATATTCCATGTATGGCAATAACCTCATCGGGTATCACCATCTCTGGATTTACCAACCATGTTTTACTTTCTTTATTACCATTGGGGAAAATTTTAAGAATTGCTATTTCTACAATACGATCCTTAGCAACGTTTGTACCAGTAGTTTCTAGATCAAAAAAACAAATAGGGCGTGTAAGCTTTAATTCCATCTTTTGGGACTTTTAACAAAGATAGGATTTAGCTCCTTTTTAAAAAATGAAAGCGTGCTTAATTCTAGGTGCAGACAAAGGACTGCCTATATTTCCCGATTCGGATCCCATGCTTCCAAATAATCAGCTACCGCCTTTGCGAACATACTTCCCAAAGCACCATTCACGACCCTATGGTCGTAACTATGGGATAGGTACATCTTACTGCGGATACCTATATAATCTCCTTCGTTTGTCTCTATGACCGATGGTATTTTACGAATAGCACCAAGAGCCATAATACCAACCTGAGGCTGATTAATAATCGGAGTTCCAAAAACACTACCAAAGGTACCTACATTGGTCACCGTGTAAGTGCCATCCTGGACCTCATCTGGTTTAAGAGCATTATTACGAGAGCGTTCGGCCAAATCGTTTACCACTTTGGCCATTCCAACCAAGTTCAACTGGTCTGCATTCTTTATCACAGGTACAATCAAGTTACCATCGGGAAGAGCGGCCGCCATCCCAATATTTATATTCTTCTTTTTGATTACAGCATCACCATCAATCGAAATATTCATCATTGGATATTTCTTTAACGCCTTAGCGATTGCCTCCATAAAAATAGGTGTAAACGTAAGCTTTTCGCCCTCCTGTTTTTCAAAAGCGGACTTCATTTTAGTTCGCCAGTTGACGATATTCGTAACATCTACCTCTATAAAACTCTGCACATGTGCCGATGTAGACACACTGTCTACCATATGCTTGGCAATTAATTTTCCCATACGGGTCATTGGGACTATCTCGTCTCCATGCCCAACCTTAACATTGGTCTGTACCGCATTTTCCTTAGCCTCCGTGGGTTTTTCAGTAACAGGGGCAAGTGCTTGCTGCGGCTTCGATTCTTCGTCAGGGATTTCTTGAATCTTTTGGATAGGAGCTACAGGCTTTGCTCCTCTATTTTTAACATATTCCAAGATATCGTTCTTGGTAACACGACCATCCTTACCACTGCCTGAAACACCTTCTAATTCCTCAAAAGAAACACCTTCTTGTTTTGCTATATTTTTTACGAGAGGAGAATAAAAACGTTCTGAACTCGAATAATCAGGGGTGGACAAAGTAACTGTATCCTTAGCTGTAGACAAGGCCTTTTCGGCAGCTGCAACCATTTCTTCCGCCACGGCATTATCTTCCTCAACGATTTCGGACTCACTTGTTGCCGACTCCCCTGCAGTTCCTCCAATTTCTATAATTGCAACCGTCTCACCTACCTTTATAACATCATCAACATTAAAACACTTTTCTATCAATACCCCATCTACTTCACTAGGCACCTCACTATCTACCTTATCGGTAGCAATTTCGAAAATAGCCTCATCCATTTCAATAGCATCCCCAACATCCTTCAACCATGCTGTCAATGTTGCTTCTGCAACACTTTCTCCCATTCGTGGTAGTTTCAATTCAAATTTTGACATATCGATAATTTATAAGTGCTTTTATTTGTATTTTTTGCAAAAATAGTAAATATCAGATATATTTACTGATATTAATTCATTATTATCCCCATCATATATTCCTAAGTGAACCTTCAAAAGGCACCCTGTTCAATATACTCCTACCTAAGGTAACCTCATCTGCATATTCCAATTCGTCCCCAACGGCAATACCTCTTGCAATCGCAGAGGTACGTACCTCCAAACCTTCGATTTGCTTAAAAATATAAAAATTGGTCGTATCTCCCTCCATTGTAGAACTTAACGCAAATATCAGTTCGTTTATTTCGCCTTCCTTTACTTTCGTCACTAACGATGCAACTGTCAAGTCTTGTGGACCAACACCTTCCATAGGGGAAATTTTCCCTCCTAATACATGATACTTCCCTTTATACTGACCTGTATTTTCAATGGCCATTACATCACGAATATCCTCCACCACACAAACCAAAGAACCATCCCTTTTCGGATTTGCACAAATTTCACATAATTCAGTATCAGAAATATTATGGCAATTGCTACAAAAACGTACCATACTCCTCAATTGTGTAAGCGCACCGGTCAATTGCTCTGTCTGCCGCTCGGATTGCTTTAATAAATGCAGTACCAGACGCAGGGCTGTACGCTTGCCAATACCAGGTAATTGCGATATTTCATAAACCGCATTTTCCAATAATTTCGAAGAAAATTCCATGCATTTACGTTTACGGTAAAATTACGCACTATTTTTACTTTTTGTACTTTGGCTTAAAATATTTTCTGATGACCTCCTTCCATATCCTACTTTTGATAGGTGGCTATTTTGCCCTCTTACTGTTAATCTCTTATTTTACTGGAAAAAACGATTCTAACGAAGACTTCTTTAAAGCTGGAAAGCAATCCCCCTGGTACCTAGTTGCCTTTGGTATGGTAGGCGCCTCGCTTTCAGGGGTTACCTTTATATCTGTTCCAGGATGGGTAGACAGTTCTCAGTTTAGCTACCTCCAAGTGGTGTTCGGTTATTTTATAGGTTATCTCATTACGGCCTACGTACTACTCCCTATTTACTACAAACAGAACGTAACTTCTATCTATCAATTTTTGGATGATCGCTTCGGTTTTGTAAGCTATAAGGTAGGTGCAATTTCATTTTTTGTTTCACGGGTCCTAGGTGCTGCTTTTCGATTGTTTTTGGTCGCTATCGTACTGCAACAATTTGTATTTGATGCGTGGAACGTTCCCTACGAGATTACGGTGATCTTATCCATTTTACTAATCTGGATATACACATTTAAGGGAGGTATCAAAACCATTGTTTGGACCGATACCTTGCAGACCTTATTTATGTTGGTTTCCGTTGGATTATCTATTTATTTTATACTGAACAAGTTGGAATGGTCCTTCGCGGACTTCCTTGCATCTCCTGAACTCACTAGCTATAGCAAAACCATTTTTACGGATGATTTGTTTGCTAAAAACCACTTGTTAAAATCCTTCTTCGGAGGTATGTTCGTGACCATATGTATGACGGGACTAGATCAAGATATGATGCAAAAGAACCTTACGTGTAGAAATTTGAAAGATGCACAAAAGAATATGGTCTCTTTTAGTGTCGTATTGGTCCTTGTAACTTTTGTATTTATGCTGCTTGGCGCACTATTATTTATTTATGCGAAAAAATATGAGATTGCAATACCGCTAATGGACGGTCAACCAAAAACCGACCTATTATTTCCGGAAATTGCCCTAAACAGCGGTTTAGGCATGACAGTCGCCATAACATTTATGCTCGGTCTTATAGCTGCAGCCTATAGCAGTGCTGATAGCGCATTAACATCCTTGACCACTTCCTTTTGTATCGATTTTTTAGGAACGGAAAAAAAGTCGGAAAAAGAAGCCAAAACCCTAAGACAACGAACCCATGTTGGGATGAGTGTTTTATTAATACTTGTTGTCATTTCATTCAAGTATATTTTAGATCGTAACGTTATTGACGGTTTACTTACCGTAGCCTCATACACCTACGGGCCGCTTTTAGGATTATTTTCCTTTGGCATCTTTACCAAACATCAGGTAAAAGACAATTATGTATGGCTTGTGGCATTAATATCCGTTGCCATTATTGTATTCTTAGGAAAATTACCGGCCGAATCCGTTGGCGGTTACGAATTTGGTTATGAATTACTTCCGCTTAATGGCTTATTGACCTTTATTGGGCTTTGGCTGATACGAAAGAATTAAAAACACTTCGCCATGTATAGCCTAATGAATAAGTTGAAGCCATAGACTTGTTTACAACCAAATTGAATCACCTACTCTTAATCCAACTTTCTGCTTGGGGTGTATGGCGCGCCAGCGGCTTCTAGTTTTGCCTCATACCGCATTAGTTCATCTAAATAAGCGTTGACATCAGTTTTGAACCTCTTAAAATCTGTTTCTGCTATGCTGATGTTCTTCTTGTGCGTTTCCGTCGGCATTTGACGTGTTTCCCAATGCCCGTAGGCTACCGAACCAGCCCTAGACATAAGTGAAGGTTCCGTAGCTTCATTAAATTTGTTCTTTATACGATTTCCATAAAGTCGCTCCCTAAGATTGCCCAGTGTAGTATTCAGTGTCTGCAAACTTGTAAAGAACTGTTCATTTGCTTTTGGTGTTTCTATCAAAGCGGCTTTCATGAAACGCAAACGGTTACTTGCCTCTCCTAGCTTTGCACTTACACTGTACATATCTTTCAACAGCATGTTAGTTTTCTGTTGAAATTTAGACACTTCAGCAAAATCAATACTAGATGGAGCGTTAGGTGTTGGTTTTAGTTCAAACTCTTGAGGAGAACCAATTTGTTTTAATCCGTCATTTTGAAGTATATATAATTGAACGTTATACGTACCAGGTGCAGCAAGCGGTCCTTCTGCAGCTCCTGCCCATGGCGGAACAAAATCGGGCTGACTTAAATCAATTGGATCAGGTGGTGCTAATTTCAAATCCCAATTTACCCTATGCATACCTTGGGAGGCATCACCCTTTATCCATCGTATGGGTGTTTTATTTGCATCGCTGACCAATAACAATACCTGAGGTTTCTCTTGGTCTTCTTCCTTTTGTAATTTTTCCCATCCCGGAAAGGGAATGCTTACATTCTTTTCCCTTGCAGTCTTTTCTACAGCTTTACGCGTTTCTTTTAAGGTTTTTGGAACAGCATGCAAATAGTATGTGAACATAGCACCAAAAGGCGGGTTCTCGGTAGCGAAGCTGGTTGTACCCTGCCCGGGCATACCTTTTGCCTGCATGGGCACACTAGGCACATACCACCAAGCATCGCGAACAGGGAAAAGGGTCGAGGTATTGTCTTGAACCGCTTTTCCTAATGTCCTTAGTGGCGTATAATCATCCAAAACATAAAAACCGCGACCAAATGTGGCCCCAACCAAGTCATTATCCCTAGGATGTAATTCGATATCTCGAAAGGCTATCGTTGGTGCTCCAGCTCCTAACTTTATCCAGTTCACACCTTTATTATATGAAAAATAGATACCGTACTCAGTCCCGATAAATAAAAGATTTTCATCAACTGGATCTTGCTTCAATACCCATACGATAGTTCCCGCAGGCAAATCACCCACAATTGATTTCCAAGTTCGACCACGATCTTGACTCATAAAAACATAAGGTGTGTAATTGCCGAACTTATGGGCATCTGCTATTGCGAACACTGTATTTTCATCGTGGTTTGATGCCTCTACATCATTAATAAAAGACCTTATTGGAACTTTAGGGAGCATAGCGGCTTTTCGCCAATTTTGCCCACCATCTTCACTTACCTGAACCAGACCATCATCAGATGCCGTATACAAAAGTCCTTCTACCATGGGTGATTCCGATATACCGGTAAGCGTGGCGTATTTGGACATAGCTCCAGTATCGTACAAAGCATCTATACTCCATACCCTATCTATAGTCTCTAATTCATACCTATTCGTGTTGGTTGTTAAATCTGAGCTGATTGCCGTCCAGGAATTTCCTTGATCCTCGCTTCGCCATAACCTTTGAGAACCAAAATAAAGTCGCTTATGATTATGTGGACTTATAAGCAACGGACTATCCCAGTTCCATCGTTCAGGGGCATCACCTGGCGCTGGCTGGGGTTGAATATTCAATACTTCCTCTGTTCTTCTATCCAACCGATGCAAGAGCCCCTGTTGAATTTCCATATACGCTATATTAGAATCTTCTGGGTCAAAGGCGGATTCGTAACCATCCGCACCTAAAGGCACATACCAATCCTGATTCCGAATCCCCTCAGTATTCATGGTGCGCGACGGACCAATCAAGGTCCCTAAATCCTGCGCACCACCGATAACATTGTAAAAAGGCTCTGCATTATCCAATCCTAGTTTATAGAACTGTGAAATTGGAAGATTTGGAAAATGCCGCCATGTAGTTCCTTCATCAAAGGATTCGTAGAGTCCACCATCAGTTCCTGAAATCAAATGATTACCGTTATTCGGATCTATCCACAAGGCATGGTTATCACTGTGCTTTTCGCGACCGGTTCCTAAGTAATTGAACGTTTTACCACCATCTCTAGATACCTGGTAAAAAACATCCATTTGGTAGACAAGGTCAGGGTTTGTTCGGGAAGCTTCAATCTCTTGATAGTAATGTGGACCGGTTCCGCCAGAAGTATAGCTATTTCGCTTTTCCCAACTTTCACCCTTATCCATGGACCTGTAAAATCCTTTTTCATCTTCACTGGCTTCAATAGTAGCATAGACAATATTTGAGTTCGCAGGAGTTACCGCCAAACCTATTTTACCCACATCCCCTTTGGGCAAGCCAATAGTTAC
>CBDUKC010000131.1:0-8753 GCA_965367705.1 uncultured Maribacter sp.
CATCCAAGTACCAGGTGCTGATTTCGAAGACCTGTGCATTAGTATCGTCACAATCCGTGGTTGGGATTGTGGTATTTGTATATCCAGTTCCTGGACTTGTGCAACTTTCAATCGTGGGTAGTACGGCATAGCCGTCCCCATCGGCATCCAAGTACCAGGTGGAGACCTCGAAGACCTGAGCATCGGTGTCATCACAATCGGTGGTTGGTAATGTGGTGTTTGTATATCCGGTTCCGGGACTGTTACAGCTTTCCACTGTGGGCAATATGGCGTATCCGTCTCCATCGGCATCCAAGTACCATGTGCTGATTTGGAAGACCTGAGCATCGGTATCGTCACAATCCGTGGTTGGGATTGTGGTATTTGTATATCCAGTTCCTGGACTTGTGCAACTTTCAATCGTTGGCAATACGGCATAGCCATCCCCATCTGCATCCAAGTACCAGGTGCTGATTTCGAAGACCTGTGCATTAGTATCGTCACAATCTGTTAACGGAAGGACGGTTGTCGTGTATCCTTGTCCTGGACTACTTATACTATTAACTGTAGGAGCAACGGCATAGCCATCCCCATCGGCATCCAAATACCAGGTTTGTTCCGTACTTGCTCCTAGATTTTCTTTTAATGCAATAACGATAGTAGTCGATTTTCCAAATCCCACTTCAATACCTGCGGCATCGGTCTGGGTCGTCGCTCCATTTGAGCTGTTTGGGTGTTGAATCGACATAAAAAGAAAGCGATTGTCAGGAGAAAATGTGATTCCTGTTGGTTCGGCTCCATCAGGCACAATACCAAATAATTCTACGTTTGGGTTCGCTTGGGAATGCCCATTTTTTACTACCCAAATATAATGTTCATCACCATCTTGTAGCACCCAGAGATTTCCGTCCAAATCAAAAGCTAAATTGTCATTGCCGTAGCCCCAATTTAGATTTGTAGTTCCGTTTTCATGCGTGATAGGGTAGCTTGTGTTGCCAACAAAAGTTTCCATGTTCGTAACCGTAGTGCCTGTTAAGGGGTCGGAATCTTGAAACTTGTACACTCTGTCCTCGCTTTTAACTGCAAAATAAATAGCACCATCGGGACCAATTTCAACATCTTCGATTCCAACAAAATCGGTAGCACCTACAGCGGTACTTTGTGCTTTGGTGGAATTGCGCTCTTCCTTTGTGGTATTGTTCAAAAGAATCCAATTTCCATTCCCATTTTTAGGACCTTTGTAAACGTAGAGTTTTCCACTCCCAAGATCTTGAGCTACATCAGCGACGAATTTATATAGAAAGCCAAAGCCTGTGAAGTTATCAGTACCTTGATATGCGGTTCGTTGATTTGCATGTATAGCGAGATTTTCATGTTTAAAATTTCCCAGTGCCCAGCGTTTATCAATAACGGTTTTTGTTACTGGATCTATTTCAACGGCCCAACCTAAATCGTCATAACCGTCATTGTTGATATCCAAGTCCGTTATTAGGTTCCGGTCCGCCAACTCCTTAGAGGTGTATTCTTCACAACTGATAATGGTGTTCCATGGCGTTACCGTTCCGGAGCAATTGGCAGCAGTACCTACTACAGGTGAGAAATCTACCGCTTTGGATACCGTAGTGACCCATAGTTTTGTGCTGCTGTTATAGTTTATGTCTAGCACAGAAACACCTCCAGGTAAGGTTTCGGCGTTTATACTTAAAAATCCATTGGTGCTACTTCCGTTTATGGGTACGTATCCAGTAAAGTCATTATTCCCCATTAAGGCACCACCTTCGGTTAAAGGATCGCCTTGGGAAATGATTTTTTGAAATGTATGTGAGTCTGGTATCGTAAATTCTGTTGTCCGGCTAGTCGGTATTACGGATTGAAAATCTCCGATATTCTGCCCAAATAAAAAAGAGCTATATAGAAAACATAGGAGCCTGAGTTTCATACGTGTTTAAATTGAGGAAGGGTAAACCTTAGGTCGATATTAAAATTACATGGGTAATTTGCAAAATAGGCCTTTTAATATAGGTTAAAAGAAAACACCGTTTAAAAGATTGATAATCAGATAAACGCTACTATTCTGCACTAAGTAATTAAAAAATATATAGAATTAATGCCTATCCCAAAATCATCCCAGCAATAGTAGCAGACAATAAAGAGGCTAAGGATCCGCCCAAGACTGCTTTCATTCCAAATTCGGAAAGGGTTTTTCGTTGCCCTGGGGCCAAAGAACCAATGCCTCCAATTTGAATACCAATGGAAGCAAAGTTCGCAAATCCACAAAGCATATAGGTCGCCATAATAATGGACTTATTGTATTTTAAATGCGGTAAACTAGCCATATCCTTTAATTCAGCCAATTGTATATACCCTACAAATTCACTTGCGGCGAGTTTTATGCCCAGTAGTTGACCCATAAGCATAATGTCTTCTTTTGCAATGCCAATCAGCCACATCAGTGGTGCAAATACAGTTCCCAAGATCGCTTCCAAGGAAAACCGCTGATAGGCTGTATTCTCTGCAATCCAACCGTTAAGATTGGTTAAGTCTCCGGTCCATTCCAATATACCATTAATCATAGCAATAATAGCTACAAATACCAATAGCATTGCGCCAACGTTAACTGCAAGTTTTAAGCCCTCCGTGGTGCCATTAGCAATGGCATCTAAAATATTGGAGCCTATTTTTTCTGAAGATACGCTGACATCTGTATTTACTGCTTCCGTTTGTGGATACAGCATTTTGGAAATTACGATTGCACCAGGAGCAGCCATTACGGATGCGGCTAATAGATGTTTGGCAAACAGTAATTGAAGTGCCTCATCTTCTCCACCCAAAAACCCAATATACGCTGCCAAAACGGCACCGGCTACTGTTGCCATACCACCAATCATCACTAGGAGTATTTCGGATTTGGTCATCTTTTCTAGATAGGCTTTGATAAGCAAAGGCGCCTCGGTCTGACCTAAGAATATATTTCCGGCAACACTAAGACTTTCCGCTCCAGAAATCCCTAAGCTTTTGGATAATAACCAAGCCAGTGCTTTTACAACTTTTTGTATGACTCCGAGATAAAACAATAAGGAGGTAAGTGCCGAAAAGAAAATGATAGTAGGTAGGACCTGGAAAGCAAAAATATAACCAAAAGTACCCGTATCAACCACCAGTCCTTCGAATAGAAATTTACTTCCAGCGCGCGTAAATTCTAAAATACTTACAAATATTTTACCTATTTGTTCAAAAATCAATTGTACAAAAGGGATTTTTAATACACCTATGGCAATAACTAATTGTAGGGACAGGCCCACGGCGACTGTTCTCCAATTGATGGCCCTACGGTTAGCGCTAAACAAAAATGCCAGGATTAAGAGCGATACCATACCAAGTATACCACGCCAAAGGCTATTAATTGAAAACCCTTCATTGTCGATTACATCGATAGTTGTAGCTGCTACGTCATTCAAGATGCTTGTGTCAACAGCGGTTTCTACAGCTTCGTTAATTGCCGGTGTCTGTGAAAAAAGAGTGTAGGAAAAAAGTATAAAGAGAGATAGTAACAACGTACTTTTCTTCATGAGAAGGGATTTAGTTTTAATTCCGCTTGGATATTTCGTCCCTTAGCTTCGCTGCTTTTTCATAATCTTCATTTGCAACGGCTTTTGCCAGTTCTTTCTCAAGTTCGTCAATGGTGAGTTCCGTATATCCGTCGGATGCGCCTGATTCAATATGAACAGTTTCGCCTTCCTGTAGAATTTCGTCCACCATGATACTATCAGCGCTATTCTCGTCAGTTTCTTTATCCTTGGATGAAAATTTTAGAAAAATACCCGCTTTATCCAAAATGGTTTTGTAGGTAAATATTGGAGCGTTAAAGCGCAGGGCCAACGCAATCGCATCGCTTGTTCTGGCATCGATTATTTCTTCAATACCATCGCGTTCGCAGATGATACTGGAATAAAAAACGCCATCTACCAATTTGTGAATAATCACTTGTTTTATAACAATATCAAAACGATCCGAAAAATTTTTGAATAGGTCATGGGTTAAGGGTCGTGGAGGCTTTATTTCTTTCTCTAAAGCAATGGCAATGGATTGGGCTTCAAAAGCGCCAATAACAATTGGCAATTTACGATCTCCTTCAACTTCATTCAATATAAGGGCATATGCACCATTTTGGGTTTGGCTGTATGAAATCCCTTTTATTTTTAGACGGACTAAACTCATAATATATTTAATAAAAAAAGGCTGTTCAAATACTTGGGTCGCCAATTATTTGAACAGCCCTTTGAGGGCACAAATTAACAAAAATTACGCGTTTTGGGCTTTAAATTCCTTTAATTTTTCTATCAATGCAGGCACAACTTCAAACGCATCGCCAACGATACCGTAATCTGCCGCCTTAAAAAACGGTGCTTCTGGGTCTGTGTTGATTACCACTTTGGTTTTTGAAGAACTCACACCTGCCAGATGCTGAATCGCTCCAGAGATTCCTATCGCAATATATAAGTTGCTTGCCACAGGTTTTCCTGTTTGACCAACATGTTCCCCATGCGGTCTCCAGCCTAAATCCGATACAGGTTTGGAACAAGCGGTAGCTGCGCCAAGAATATCGGCAAGTTCTTCTACCATCCCCCAATTTTCAGGACCTTTAAGACCTCTTCCTGCGGAAACAACGATATCTGCATCCGCAATTGTTGCCTTCCCAATTACCTTATCGATTTCAATGGATTTTGTTCCAAACGTGTTATCGTCAGTCGAAAAAGAAAAATCTTCGACTATGGCAGTGGTATTATTTTCAATAATACCAAACGCATTATTGGATACGCCAATAACTTTGTGGTCTGAGTGTATTTGTGTGTGCGCAAATCCTTTGTTACTAAATGCTGTGCGTTTAACCGTAAAAGGTGCAGTTGATTCTGGAGCTGCGACCACGTTGGGTACATACCCGGCATCTAAAGAGGCGGCTAATAAAGGTGCCATATATTTTGTGTCTGCGCTGGAACTGACGATAATCGTAGTTGCACTTTCTTGTTTGGCTGCCTGAACCATAGCTTGTGCATATCCTTTGGCGTTAAAAATCTTAAGGGAGTCGTTCGCTATATTCAATACCTTTGAGATGCCATACGCTCCCAAGGATTCGTTTTCAGTAGCATTAAAGGACACTGCCGTGGCCGTTACTCCTAGTTGTTTCGCCACCTCGGCAGCATAAGATGCTACCTCGAAAGCACTTTTCTTAAATTTTCCGTTTTCTGATTCTGTATATACTAATACTGACATATATTTTAATTTTTTATGGTTAACCTAGAAACTAGAGATCGATTAAATGACTTTCGCTTCATTATGGAGAAGATTTATTAATTCGTCAACTGAATCAACAAGCTTCACAGCTCCTTTAGGAGCAGGTTTGTCAAACGATACGTCCTCTGTAGTTTTTGTGGTGCTAATTGGCTCAACCACAGTTAATTTTTTCTGACGTGCTTGCATGATCCCTCTCATGTTAGGAATACGAAGATCACTTTCTTCTACAAGTCCTTTTTGTCCTCCAATAACCAAGGGGAGACTCGTGCTTAATGTTTCTTTACCTCCATCTATTTCTCGTATTGCGGTTGCATTACTTCCATCGACCTCGAGACTAATACAGGTATTTACAAAATTCATATCCAAGAACGTAGCAATCATCCCTGGTACCATGCCACCATTGTAATCAATAGATTCTCTCCCGCCAATTACTAAATCGTAACCGCCAGACTTAATAACTTCTGCCAGTTGCTGAGCGACAAAAAACCCATCTATAGGTTCAGCGTTTATTCTAATGGCCTCATCTGCTCCAATGGCGAGTGCTTTTCTCATTGTGGGTTCTACACTTGCACCTCCAACGGTAGCAACATGAACGGAAGCACCTTGCTTCTCTTTGAACCACATGGCTCTTGTTAAACCAAATTCATCGTTCGGATTGATTACAAATTGAACACCATTGGTATCAAATTTTGTGTCACCTTCTGTGAAATTTATTTTTGAGGTAGTGTCCGGAACATTACTTATACAGACTAATATTTTCATTTGTGGAATACGTTTAAAATAAGGTTGACGAAGATAACCATTAATTTTCAAATTTACTATGCATGCATAGTAAATTTTATAACTTTTTTTGATTCTTACGCACAATAGTTTGACATATTATTTCCTATTTTTGCTACCTTTCGAGCTAAATCCTTAGCTATTAAAATTTAAGCGAATGAAAACCTTACAATTTAGAGAAGCCATCGCGGAGGCTATGTCCGAGGAAATGCGCAGGGACGAATCTATATACCTAATGGGGGAAGAAGTTGCCGAGTACAATGGCGCTTACAAAGCTTCAAAGGGAATGTTGGATGAGTTTGGTGCAAAACGTGTCATAGATACACCAATCTCGGAACTTGGTTTTGCAGGAATTGGTGTCGGTTCTACAATGACGGGCAATCGTCCGATTATAGAATTTATGACGTTCAATTTTGCGATGGTTGGTATTGATCAAATTGTGAATAATGCCGCCAAGATTCGTCAAATGTCAGGAGGACAGTTTCCTTGCCCAATCGTTTTTCGAGGTCCAACAGGTTCAGCTGGTCAACTAGGGGCAACGCATTCGCAAGCTTTTGAAAGCTGGTATGCCAATTGTCCAGGACTTAAAGTTATTGTGCCTTCTAATCCCGCTGATGCTAAAGGACTATTGAAAGCTGCAATTAGAGATGATGATCCGGTTATTTTTATGGAATCCGAGCAGATGTATGGAGATAAAGGTGAAGTTCCTGAAGGTGATTATACCATACCGATAGGGGTTGCGGATATTCGACGTGCAGGTTCTGACGTGACGATTGTTTCTTTTGGTAAAATTATTAAAGAAGCCGATAAAGCTGCAGATGAGTTGGAAAAGGAAGGGATTAGTTGCGAAATAATCGATTTACGAACGGTAAAGCCTTTAGATTATGAGGCCATATTGAACTCCGTTAAGAAAACCAATCGTTTGGTAATACTTGAAGAGGCATGGCCATTTGGTAACGTTGCTACTGAGATTACCTATCACATACAATCGCATGCATTCGATTATTTGGATGCTCCCATTGAAAAAATAAATACTGCCGATACACCGGCTCCTTACTCTCCTGTGTTGTTGGAAGAGTGGTTGCCTAATCATAAAGATGTGGTTAAGGCGGTTAAAAAAGTGTTGTATAAATAAACGTAAACTTTTGTAAAAGTATCTTAGCTTCGTCGACCAAAGGGTTGAGGGAGCTTTTTTATTGGTACGTTATTTGCGTTTGCTACTCGTTAATATTATTCATGAAATATACCTTAACATTCTTATTGTTTTGTTGCTTTTGTTTTTCTGCTGCACAGACAAAAGTAAGTGGTATTGTGGTAGACGAATCTGGTGAACCTGTAGCATTTGCCAACGTTCTATTCAAAAATTCTACAGAAGGTACCATCACCAATGATAACGGAAGATTTTATATGGAGTCAGATAATGCACATGCGGTATTGGTGATTTCTTTTATAGGCTATGAAAGTCAGGATGTTCCTCTAGAAAGCAAAGTGACATATGATATGACTATTACACTAGTTGAGTCTATGGAGCAGCTCAATGAAGTGGTTTTAATTTCTGGGAAACAATCTAAAAAGAATAATCCAGCAGTAGAAATTCTAAAAAAAATCTGGGCTAAAAAAAGGGAAAATGGCTTGCGCAAGTTCAAGCAGTACGCTTTTGAAAAATATGAAAAAGTAGAATTTGACCTAAATACCATAGATAGTGCCTTCATGAAACGAAAAATTTTTAAAGGCCTTGAATTTGTCTTTCAAGATTTAGATACTTCTAGAATTACAGGTAAGACCTATCTGCCCATCTTCCTAAACGAAACTTTTTCAAAGGTATATGGCGATAATATTTTGAAGGAAGAAAAAGAAGATGTGTTGGGTAATAAAAATTCGGGTTTCGATAACAATCAGGCTATTATCAGTTTTATAGCAGATTTATATCAAGACTATGATATCTATGACAATTATCTGAAATTTTTTGATAAGAGCTTTACCAGCCCTTTATCGCGAACAGGCGTAGATACCTACAACTATGCCCTGCGTGATAGTGCCTTTATAGATAATAAATGGTGCTATAATATTGTTTACTACCCGAGGCGGAAAAATGAGCTTACGTTTAAAGGCGATTTTTGGGTAAACGATTCTACCTATGCTATCAAAAATATTAACCTAGAGGTTACGAAAAGTGCCAATATCAATTGGGTTAAGGAAATTTATATCGAACAAGATTTTGATGTAGTGAACGATTCCGTGTTTCTGTTGAAACGGGATTACATGATGAGTGATTTCAGTTTTCAGAAAAAAGAAGAATCACAAGGTGTTTATGGAAAGCGAACCACCGTTTTTGATGGCTATACTTTTGATCAGCAACAACCCAAGGAATTCTATAAAACCCAAAGCAATCCCTATGACCCTATTGTTCAAAATCGGGATAGCACCTTCTGGAAAAATAGCCGTTTAGAAGGATTGAACAAGGACGAACAAGGCATTTACCAGCTATTAGATACGCTCCAAACCGTACCTAAATTTAACTTGTTTTATGATGTTGTAAGTATACTTGGTTCCGGCTATGTTGAAATTGATAAATGGAATATGGACATTGGAAGTATCTACGATTTCTGGGGATACAATGAAGCGGAAGGTTTGCGAGTACGATTGGGTGCTAGAACATATTTTGGCGAAAATGACCCCTGGCGTTTAGAAGGCTATGGCGC
>CBDUKC010000132.1:0-8724 GCA_965367705.1 uncultured Maribacter sp.
AAGCTAGGCAAAGCATACTTTTGCCAAAATTTTAAAACGAATGAATATTCTTATTTTAGGCTCTGGAGGCCGCGAACACGCATTGGCTTGGAAACTAAATCAAAGCAAAAAGTTAAGTCAGCTTTTTGTCGCTCCTGGGAATGCTGGTACGGCTCAAATCGCGAAAAATATACCGATTAGTGTAAATGATTTTCTTGAAATAAAGAAGTTTGTGTTGGCTAATGAGGTTGAAATGGTCGTCGTTGGACCTGAAGATCCCTTAGTCAACGGAATCCATGATTATTTTCTTGATGATGAACAATTGGCTGAGATTCCCGTAATTGGCCCGCAGAAAATGGCTGCTACTTTAGAAGGCAGTAAAGAGTTTGCAAAAGAGTTCATGATGCGTCACCATATTCCAACGGCACGGTATGAGAGTTTTACTGCTGCAACCGTAGCGGAGGGTTTTAAATTCTTGGAAACATTGAGTCCTCCATATGTCTTAAAGGCAGATGGTCTTGCCGCGGGTAAAGGAGTGGTAATCCTAAATAATTTGGAAGAAGCCAAGACGGAGCTCAAAGCCATGCTTGTAGATGAGAAATTTGGTTCCGCTAGTGCAACCGTCGTCATTGAGGAGTTTTTAGACGGTATAGAACTGAGTGTTTTTGTATTAACAGATGGGGTAAATTATAAAGTGCTTCCTACGGCTAAAGACTACAAACGTATTGGTGAAGGTGATACGGGGCTCAATACAGGTGGTATGGGCGCTATTTCCCCTGTTCCCTTTGGAGACAAGGCACTAATGGATAAGATAGAGCAACGCATAGTAAAGCCTACGGTAGAAGGCCTTAAAAAGGATAAACTACCTTATAAGGGTTTTATATTTATAGGGCTCATAAAAGTAGGGGATGATCCCAAGGTAATAGAATACAATGTTCGTTTGGGAGATCCTGAGACAGAAGTGGTTCTTCCCCGTATTAAGAACGATTTGGTCGAATTGTTTCAAGCTGTCGCTGATGGCAACTTGAATACTATTGACCTAGAGATAGATTCGCGCAGTGCTACAACGGTAATGACAGTCTCTGGAGGATATCCTGGCAGTTATGAAAAAGCTAAGGAAATTACCGGGATTAATACGATTACCGATTCCCTTGTATTTCACGCTGGCACAATTGTAAAGGATGGTAAAACAGTTACAAATGGCGGTCGTGTAATGGCAATCACCTCTTTTGGAGAGGATTTTAAATCGGCCTTGGAGATATCCTATAAGAATGTTAGGAAACTCTCTTTCGAAGGAATGAATTACAGAAAGGATATAGGATTCGACCTATAAGCTAGAAATAATAAAAGCACCGATTACATTGGAAGATACCAATGCAATCGGTGCTTTTATATTGTAGTAGTTAGTTTTATAGGTAGGAGTGCGAAGTAACCGATTTGTCCTCTTCACCACTATCGTTAAATTTTTTAAGTTGTAACATCCAATAGATAAAAGCCACCGAGCCAATCAACATAAAAAACCAATTTACGCTGTTGGAGAGTGTCCAACTTTCCATGAAACGTAACATATCTAACGGTGCAAACAGAACGTTTACAAATAAATCCTCGATACCTTCAAATAATGACTTCATCTTATTCCTATATTTACAACACAAAAGTATAAAAATCGTAGATGATTTCAAGCATTTTTGGAAAAACAAAACCTATAAACTTCATAATTTTACTAGGTTTTTTATTTTTCTTTTATTGGACCGTACAAATATATCTTCTGGAAATAGACTTTTCTACTAATCGGATGGCGGTAGAAGTAGTCGTTCTGATAATCCTTTTGTTTAGTGTTTTTATTGTTGACTTTATCGTAAACAGAAACAAACTTACCGGGGCAAATTCCTATGCAATCTTTTTTTATACGCTCTTGTTTGTTGTTTTTCCAGAAACACTATCGGATAGTAATGCCGTATTATGCAGTTTATTTCTCTTGCTTGCTACCAGAAGACTTTTGAGCATAAAGTCCTTGAAAGACATAAAATCGAAAGTGTTTGATGCTACGCTTTGGGTCTTTGCTTCCAGTTTGTTCTATGATTGGGCACTGTTGTATTTGATTTTGGTCTTTGTTGCTATCTATATTTATGAACCAAAGAACATTAGAAATTGGCTGGTGATTTTTTCCGCGGCATTTTCATTTTTCATGGTAACCTACATGGTTTTGATACTAGCCGGTAATCCAGGCTTCTTAGTATCCCACTATACCTTTGCTATTGACTATTCCGCCATATATCCGCCCAAATGGGATTCTAGTTTAAAGGTTAGCGCATATATCATCATTAACTTAATTCTTGCCTTATGGTCTTTTTTGGCAATAGGGAAAGCTGGCACAGGCAAAATTATTACTATCAGGCTCGTTGCGCTTTCATTCGTCATAGGCTTGTTGGTAAATTTACTGGTGCTTACGGAAAGCACCTTTGCGATTATGATTACCTTTTTTCCTTCGGTGATTTTTATTTGTAATTATATAGAATCTATAAAAAGGCAAAACCTTTTGGAATTGGCATTGGTATTGAGTGTCATCATACCTTTAACGGTGTTTTTAGTTAAGTTATGGGTTGGGTAATTAGGATTATATTTGTAAAAACAAGAGCACTATGTTCAGTAAACATGCAGTTGAGATTTTTCAGGAGAGTATAGAGAAGTATCATATAAAGGACGATGTATATCAGTCGTTTTCCAACCCATATGCAGCAGATAGCATTGAACATTTATTGTATCGAAAGAATTGGATTGATACGGTACAGTGGCACTATGAGGATATAATTCGTGATCCGGAAATCGAACCGAATGCAGCATTGACGTTAAAACGAAAAATTGACGCAAGCAACCAGGATAGAACAGATTTGGTAGAGTATATCGATGGTTATTTTCTTAATAAATACCAATCGGTTGAAATTAATGCCGATGCGACTATAAATACCGAAAGTCCTGCCTGGGCCATAGATCGTCTTTCCATTTTAGCGCTGAAAATTTACCATATGAACGAAGAGGCAACCCGTACGGATGCAACTTCTAGTCATTTGGAAAAATGTAAAGCAAAACTCAACATATTATTAGAGCAGCGGGTAGATTTATCCACTGCTATTGACCAACTTTTGGCAGATATAGCATCAGGAAAAAAATACATGAAGGTCTACAAGCAGATGAAAATGTATAATGATGATGAGCTGAATCCCGTTTTAAGAAAAACACCAAAGGGATAAACAAGAGTGTCCTAAGCTATTCCTGTGATAGGTGCCTTCAGTGTATTCTTCTCCAATAGGAATGATGTGTTTAACCAGTTAACTAATGACAGAGGGTGTACTAGTTGAAAAAAATATTTCTCATTCTAGGGTTAGGAGGATTTTAGTTATCCGACTCTCAGCAATGGGCGATGTGGCTATAACTGTTCCGGTTTTAATTGCCTTGACCAAAAACTACCCTCAACTTAAATTTACGGTACTTACTAAACCATTTTTTGCACCTATCCTAGCTCAGATACCTAATGTAACTGTTCATAAGGCTGAGGTAAAAGGAAAACACAAAGGTATTTTTGGTATCTGGAGGTTATATCAAGAACTAAAAACAGAAAAACTTGACGGGATAGCAGATTTACACAATGTCCTCAGAAGTAATATTTTAAAACTGTTTTTTAAACTACAAGGTCTTCCTTTTATTCAGACGAATAAAGGGCGAAAAGAGAAAATGGCATTGACTTCAGCTAGCCATAAAGTATTCGAACCTTTAAGATCTATGCATCTGCGCTATGCGGATGTTTTTGCGGCGTTAGGTTTTCCTGTGGAGCTTAAAAAGGAGCATGTTCTGCCAAAGAAGAAACTTTCTATGCATTTGAAAAAAAGTATAGGAGCTGAGAATAAACCATATATTGGAATAGCCCCCTTTGCTGCCTTTAGTGGCAAAATGTATCCTTTGGAATATATGAAAGCTGTGGTCAAGCAGCTTAATGATATTGGAAGCCATCAAATCCTGCTATTTGGGGGTGGTCCCTTAGAAAAAAAAGAATTAGAATCTTGGGAAAAGGAAATGGAGCACTGTAAAAGTATTGTAGGTAAAATTAATTTTAAAGAGGAGCTGGACCTTATTTCCAATCTAGAGCTAATGGTGGCCATGGATAGTGGAAACTCCCATTTAGCCGCCATGTATGGGATTCCAACCATAACCCTTTGGGGCGTAACACACCCTTATGCTGGGTTCTATCCTTTTGGGCAAGACCCTAATAATGCGCTGTTAGCAGATAGGGAGAAATATCCTATGATACCAACCTCCGTTTATGGCAATAAATTCCCTGAGGGTTATGATCGGGCCATAGATACCATAGCTCCGGAACAAGTAATTCAAAAAATCATGGAGTTATTGTATTTGTCTGAGTCTACGCGATAATTTGTTTTGCTTCAATTAACCTGAAATATTGTTTAAGCTGACCCATAAAACGATATTTTCTGGCGCTAGGCGAGGTTCCAGCCATTAGTGTTCGTATACCAAAATACGAACTCATTAAGTAGGTGGCAACCGCTTCACAATCAACATGACGGTCCAGGTAACCATTAAATTTTCCTTTTTGTAAGGTAGAAACAAGATTCACTTCCCATATAGAAAGAATATCGTTCAAGTGCTTCATTATGGTTTCGTTTCTTCCGTTAAATTCGGATAAGAAATTGCTAAGAACACAACCAAAGTCCATTTCATCATGTACTGCTGTTTCTAGTGCATCTTCAAAACACTGACTTATTTTTACTATGGGGTTATCATGACCTTCAATAGGTTCTATTAATGTGCTATATACTTTTCTAGCGAGCAGGTTTTGCACAATCTGAACAAAAAAGTCTTCTTTAGAATCAAAGTGATAGTAGAATGCTCCTTTGCTCATAGAAAGCTCTTTTAAGACATCATCAACACTTGTATTATAATATCCTTTTGAATAGAATAACTCTAAGCCTTTAGCTTGCATACGATGCATGGTAGCCATGCGTTTTAATGATTTGTCCATAATTTTAAGATTTGGGTTAATCCGACCATGTGGTCTATACAAAGAACCCTCGAATTGTATTTAGGAACAGGATATTTGGACGTACTGATATAAATTATCGGTCAAAGTGTATAATATCGACGTACTACCTATAACGCTCAAATAATTACCGACCGATTGGTCGGTTTAAGTGCTAATATTTTAGGATAAAGCACCACAACAAAAGGTACTTAAAGCCTCTCTTGTTTGATTTCTAAACCTAAATCAGGTAACTTTCCAGAAATATGACTATTGTTATTTAGTAATTACACCAAACCATAACCTTATGTATACTAAAAAAAACTACTCTGCTTTTCAAATGGCATGGTGGACCCGTTTTGAAACGTTTCTTTTCATAATTATTATTTCTGTTTGGGTTGCGCTGTATCACTTTTTTGATTTGACCTGGTTGAAAATCCCTTGGACGCCTTTGGCACTCATAGGTACTGCGGTTGCTTTTGTGGTCGGATTTCAGAATAACTCGGCTTATGGCAGAATTTGGGAAGCTCGAAAAATATGGGGAGGTATTGTAAACACCTCCCGCACTTTTGGGATGTTCGTTCAGGACATGATATCAAACGAATATGCTGATAAGCCTATGTCGGATGAATTGTTACGTCAGGAAATGAAAACCCTAACATACAGACATATCGCTTGGATGACGGCTTTAAGAAGAGCTATGCGAATGCCAAAAACATGGGAAACAGCCGTAAATCATAGAACCAATAAGGAGTGGGATAACAAGCCACCAGAATTAAGTTCCACTTTGGAGGAGGATATAAAAGATTATATCTCCAAAGAGGATTATGCATATGTCATGAGTAAGGATAACAAGCAAACGGCACTTTTGTACTTACAGTCCCATCACTTAAAAAAGCTTAAGGAGCAGGGCATACTTTGGGAATTTTCATTTTTAGAATTGGAAGCAGTCCTTAAGGACCTATTTACGTTACAGGGGCAAAGTGAGCGGATAAAGAATTTTCCATATCCTAGGCAGTTTGCTACCCTAAACCATTTCTTTATGTGGGTATTCGTGCTTTTACTGCCCTTGGCACTAGTCCCTCAATTTGGGGAAATAGGTATTGAAATCGCTGAGAAAAGCCCGCTTATAGGAAAGTTCTTTGTTTGGGCTACTATTCCGTTTTATGTGATTGTAGCTTGGATATTCCATACCATGGAACGTATCGGCAGAACAGGTGAAAACCCATTTGAAGGAACAGCCAATGACGTCCCAATTTCTACCATTGCACGGGGAATAGAAATTGACCTGAGGCAAAACTTAGGCGAAACAAAGGAAGAAATTCCTTTACAATTTCCCATGAAGTTTCATACGCAGTTTTAGAATACAGGAATTCTTGTAAAACGAAAACCACCCTTAACTTTTTGGGTGGTTTTGTTTTTTAAATCTCAGCACGGCTTGCTCTTTAATAGCTTAGGGCTTAAGCGACTGTTCCTTGACAACTGCTTCCTGCCCCCGCAGTACAGCCGTAGCAATGTTGGGAGATGATAATATTCCTATCATTCAATAAATCCTCATTATAGTCTTTAATGTGTTTTACTTTACTCGCTACCTTTAAATCTAGCATTTGGTTAAAATCACAATCGTATAACCAACCATCCCAACTAATGGAAATGGTATTGGTGCACATGACATTGGCAACTGCAGATGGGTTATAGGCATCAACCAATGCATACATATAGTCATCATAGTTCTCTGAGGCAATCAAATAATCCAAGAAACGAGCAATGGGTAAGTTGGTAATGGCAAATAAGTTATGAAATTGAATATCAAAATCTTCTTTCAACGCCTTTTTAAAATCTTTTTCCATAGCAGCTTGGTCACCTGGTAAATAGGCGCCCGAAGGATTATAGACTAAGTCTAATCGTAAAGAACTGCCTGGCATACCATAACCTCGTTCATTTAGCTCTTGCAATGCCTTGATGGATTTGTCAAAAACACCTTCTCCTCTTTGCTTGTCCGTTTTGCCTCTTGTCCAATGTGGCATAGAGGAAATAACATGGACATTGTGTTTCTTAAAGAAATCTGGGAGGTGGTAGTACTTTTTATTTGCTCTAATAATAGTAAGATTAGAACGTACGATAAAGTCTTTGATACCTGCTTTTGCAGCCTCTTCTACAAACCATTCAAAATCAGGATTCATTTCTGGTGCTCCACCAGTTAAATCTAGGGTATGAGCGCCTGTATTTTTAATCACCTCTAAACATTGGGTCATCGTTTCGCGGGTCATGATTTCCTTACGGTCAGGACCTGCATCTACATGACAGTGCTCGCAGACTTGATTACACATATAGCCTAGATTCAGCTGTAGAATCTCCAACTTTTTTGGACGTAAGGGAAAATGTCCTTGTTCAGAAATCTTGTCCTTGAAAAAGGGCAGTTCGCCATCGGCGAATAGACCTCCGTTTAAAATATCGAGTTGTTTATTGCTTTGCGCAAGCTCGTTTCCTTTTGCTTTTAATGATTTCGTAGCCATTTGTTCAGTTTTCAGTCAGCAGTATCAGTGGGCAGTTTTAGCAAAATATATTTTCTGCATACTGCAACTGAGAACTGCACACTAGTATTATAATTTTCTTTTTAGTAGCAATTAACACTGTAACCCTCTTGATATTCTCCGCCTATGGCGGACTAGGGGCTTTTACATACTTAATTTGTCGTATTTATTCATCATCTGTACTCCGTGTACTAAGGTAGCTCCACTTTCAATAGCTGCACCAACATGAACTCCTTCCATCATCTCTTCTTTAGTTATTCCTTTCTGCAAGCCATCCTTAGTATAGGCATCTATACAATAAGGACATTTTACTACGTGAGAAACTGCTAGGGCAATCAAGGACTTTTCCCGTGCACTTAGTGCGCCTTCTTCGAAAACGGTACCATAATAGTCAAAAAATTTAGTTCCGAGCTCTTCACTCCATTCGGTTATCTTTCCAAATTTTCTTAGGTCTTTTGGGTCATAATACGAATCTGCCATCTTTTTTTGTGTTTTTGGTTTTATAGTTTCTTTTTGTGAATGATCTAAATTAATGGGAATTCCTTGACCCATTTTTTCTAACTCAGGTAGTATTTCCATATTGTCCCAGAGACCAGAGCTTAAGGTGTCTGCATATGCTTCTGGCAGATGATTTTTAAACATTAATTGCTGGGCTGTACTGTAGTCGTAATCAAAAGACCGGTGGGTATAATTTATTTTTTCTTTCTTAACTTCCAGTATCATATACCAAACTCTTGTGGTGCTATCATTTGCCGGCATACCAATAACGCCAGGGTTTAACCATAGCTTGTCTTTTATGGTTTGATGAAAGGGTAGTCCGCAATGCCCTGCGATAATCACATCGCTTTTGGTTACTGAGAAGCATTCTTCTTTACTCTTGTTGGCATTAGATTTAAATATAAACTCAGATGTATTTCCGTAATTACCATGTACAACGGTAACTTTTTTATCGCCATAGTCAAAACTGATATGCTCTGGAATTTTTGAAATCCACTGTAACGATTCCTTTGATAAATTGCCTTTCGTAAATGGAAACCAGGTTTTTGAAAAACCATCACATCGACTTCCGGCTTTAAAATCACACCCACAATCTTCACTATCATTTGTTAGTTGTAACTCAACATTACCAGCTATGCTCAATGCTCCCCATTCTCGAAACAGTTGTATCGTTTCTTCGGG
>CBDUKC010000133.1:0-8585 GCA_965367705.1 uncultured Maribacter sp.
AACCGCAATTGCTGGATCAATACGCATTTGGTTATTTTAAAAACATTGCTAATGGAGCATATTCGTTTGAAACTGAAGTTTTTTATAAAGACGTTCAGAACAGAATAGATTATATAGACGGGGCAAACCTGATAGCGAATGATGCAATAGAACAGGTAATTTTAAACGGAGAAGCAAGAGCTTATGGCCTTGAAATACTTTTAAGAAAAAACGAAGGGAAATTTCAAGGTTGGTTGGCTTATACCCTATCCAAATCTGAACAACGAACACCAGGTAGAACGGACCTAGAAACTGGTATTAACTTTGGGGAATGGTATAATACACCCTATGACAAACCACATGATATTTCACTCTTTGCAAGCTATGAACTTAGTGAGAAATGGAGTGTGAATAGTAATTTTGTTTACCAAACGGGTCAACCTACGAATTTTCCTATCGGCCAATTTGAATTTCAAGGTTTAACCGTGCCATATTATGGCCTACGAAACGAACAGCACTTACCCGATTACAATAGAATAGATATATCTGCCACACTAACTCCTAAAAGGAATAAAACTCGAAAAATGCAGGGAGAATGGGTATTCAGTATCTATAATCTTTATAATAGAAGAAATGCAGCCTCTATTAATTTTCGTAGAAATCAAGATACAGGAACGAATGAAGCCGTAAGGACGGCAATTTTTGGGATTGTACCTGCCGTTACATATAACTTTAAATTTTAATAAAATGCGAAATTATATATACCTATTCGCCATTATGATCTGTACAATAGGATGCGAAGATGTAATTGAAGTGGACCTTGACAGTGAGCCGCCACGTTTAACCGTAGATGCGGTCATCCGATTAGATACGAATCAACCTATCACTACTGCTATTATTAACGTATCGGAAAGTAGTTCCTTTTTTGATCAGATTCAACCGGTGCAAGTGGAGGAATTAAGAATCCAAAACCTAGAATACGAACCTATAAACCCCTTAGATGAAAATTTCATACTTTTCAACGAAACCGGGTCAGGTGTATATGAAGCTACCACGCGCACGGATTTTTTTACAACCGGAGAATTAATTCTAACATTACGATATAAAAATGAGCTCTTCTTGGCAAGGACAACGTTTGCGCCGGCTGTTCCCTTTGATAGTATTGTACAAGGAGATGCCGTGTTATTCTCTGGGGAGGAAACAGAAATAATCGTTTCTTTTACAGATATCCCCGATCAAACTAATTTCTACATTTTTGATTTCGATTTTAACGAATACCTGGTTTCAGAAGATACATTTTACCCTGGTCAGCAGTTTGAATTTTCCTATTTTTATGATAATCTAGAAACTGGTACGACCTTAGATATTAGTATTCTAGGCGCTACTAGATCATTCTATACGTATATGAATCAACTCATTGTGCAGTCCGGCGGAAATCAAGGGCCGTTTCAGACTCCCGTAGGAACGGTTAGAGGAAATTTAATTAACGTTACGGAAACGGGAGATAGAACAAAAAACAGCAATTTTGCTTTGGGTTATTTTGCGGTGGTAGAAGAATTTAAGGAACGTATTACAATAGAATAAAGCTTAAGGGGAAGTATAAAACTAACGTATAGCATGAGAACAGATAAAGATATTTTAGTTAAAGGCTTAAAAAGGTTGGCATACACGGTAATGTTGATGTTTTTAGCTCCGATTATAATCTGGCAAGCGTTTAAAAATCAGGGGCATCCGATGTATTGGCCTGTACTTATTTTAGGTATTATTCTGGCGATTGCTGCCGTGGGCATGGGTTTTAAGGGAATTGCAACGATAATGGACTCCCTGTTCGGAAAAAAGAAGAAGTCTTAGTTCTTTTGTGCGTCTTTTGAAGGTTTTTTCCATTTGTTGGACAAATCGGAATAATTATAATCCAGTACGCTTTCTTGACGTTCCAGTTTTCCTGAAGAAAAGGCACGTTGTAGAATATCCTCAATAAGATAATCCTCTTCTACAATATCGGGATGAAATTCTTCTTTAATACTAATTTTAAATATTTTAGCGGTAGTATTGTACCAGAAAGCACGCCAACCATTTCTGAGTTCTTTTACCAGGTCAAAGGCGGTAGTTCCGGTCTGTCTGTATATTAGTTTTACTAATATTTGTCCTTCGGTTCTGGTAAGCTTTTTTAATTCTTCGGAAAATTCTCCCTCTATATATTTTTGTACTTTCTTAGTGTACTTTTTGCGCTTTCGTGATTTTTTAATATCCTTAAGGCTATCATTCAATTCAACCAAACGCTCTGCGGCCAATTTGGCATAGGGATATACTTTGTGCGTCTTCCTTCGTAAAATATAATAACGTAATTTATCATCATACGAACTGAACTTCAGTTTACCGAATACAAATGCCTCTTCTAAACCGATCGAACTTCTAAAAACAGAATCTCCAGCGATAATGATTAGTTTTTCAGTTACAGAATCCAATACCTGCTCCGCTATCTGTGCCTTTACTTGAAGCATGCTTGCTGATAAGAAAAAAAATATGATAAATCTATGCACCATGGTCTTACAACTACAAATGTCTTGCCAAAATTAACGATAAATAGAGAAGCATAGTATTCAAAAACAAGTGAATATTGTTAAGTTTGTAAGCAAATAAACTACAGATGGCGAAAAAAAATATCATCACTAAAAAATCTCTCGATTTTTTTGAAAAATACTTGAATAATGCTGCCCCCACAGGGTACGAGTGGGAAGGGCAAAAAATATGGATGGACTATCTAAAACCATACGTAGATACCTTTATTACAGATACATACGGGACGGCTGTAGGTGTCATCAACCCCGACGCAAAATATAAAGTTGTCATAGAGGGACATTCCGATGAAATCTCGTGGTATGTGAATTATGTAACCGATAATGGTTTACTGTATGTTATTAGAAATGGGGGGAGCGACCATCAAATAGCACCTTCTAAATGGGTAAACATACATACTAAGAAAGGCATTGTCAAAGGTGTATTTGGTTGGCCTGCCATCCACACAAGAAAAAATGACAAGGAAGAAGCTCCCAAGATGGATAACATTTTTATCGATATAGGAGCTAAGGATAAGAAAGAGGTAGAAAAAATGGGAGTCCATGTAGGCTGTGTCATTACCTATCCAGACACGTTTCAAGTACTTAATAAGGATAAGTTCGTATGCAGGGCTATAGATAATAGGGCTGGCGGTTTTATGATTGCAGAAGTTGCAAGATTACTACACGAAAATAAAGTGACCCTGCCGTTTGGGCTTTATATTACCAATTCGGTACAGGAAGAAATAGGTTTACGAGGTGCGGAAATGATTACTCAGACAATTAAACCCAATATCGCTATTGTTACCGATGTTTGTCATGATACAACCACACCTATGATCGAAAAGAAAACACAAGGCCATACCGAAATGGGTGCGGGCCCCGTAATATCTTATGCGCCAGCCGTGCAAAACAAATTAAGAGAACGCATCATAGAAGCGGCTGAAGCGAATAAAATACCTTTTCAACGCATGGCAGCTTCTAGGATGACAGGAACAGATACTGATGCTTTTGCATACAGTAACGGAGGTGTTGCCTCCGCATTGATATCATTACCGTTAAGATATATGCATACCACGGTTGAGACCGTTCATAAAGATGATGTTGAAAACGTTATCCGATTAATTTACGAAACACTATTAACCATCAAAGAAGGGGAAACATTTAGTTATTTTGACTAACAGAAGAAACCCAAAGGTACATATGGTTATCTGAGATTTTAAACATGGAGGAACGCTTAGATATTTTAGACACTAACGGGAATCCTATGGGGATTACAGCATTGAAGTCCAAAGCACATCGCTTTGGACTTTTTCATGCTACGGTACATATTTGGTTATATACAAAGACTGGGGAGCTACTTTTTCAACTTCGCGCTAAAAACAAAGCTACTTACCCCTTACTTTGGGATGTTTCGGTAGCCGGTCATATAGGGGCTGGGGAGGCTAGTGAAGCAACTGCAGTACGGGAAATTCAAGAAGAAATTGGGCTTACGATAGCACAGGATTCCTTAAATAAAATAGGCGTTTTTAAATCGACACAAACACATCACGATACATTAATCGATAATGAGTTTCATCATACGTTTATTTGTGAACTTACAAGGCCTTTAGGCCAACTTATAAAACAGGAAAGCGAAGTGGCGGATTTGAAGTTGATACCAATTTCTGAATTTGAAAAGGAAATTTTTACGAGCACATTAAGTGAAAGCTATGTTCCCCATGACGGGACTTACTATCAAGCCATTTTAGCCGCCATTAAAGGAAGACTATAGCTCCGCGATAAATGTACCTACTTCATCAAGGTTATAGGCCTTCTGTTCCCCAGTCTCCATATTTTTAACTACAAAAGAATCGTTGCTTAGCTCTTCTGTACCCAAAAGTATGACATAGGGTACATGACGATTGTTAGCATATTTAAACTGCTTCTGAATTTTGGTATTTGAAGGATACACATCAGACTTAATTCCTGCTTTTCTCAACTCATTCGTTAATTTCAAAGAAGCTAAGGCCTCTTTTTCTCCAAAATTTAGGCAGAGTACATCCAAAGATTTTTCTAAGGATTTTGGAAACAGATCCAATTCCTCTAATACTAAGTAAATACGGTCTAGCCCAAAAGAAATCCCAACACCACTCACATTCTTTAGTCCAAAAATACCGGTAAGATCGTCATAACGACCACCACCGCCAATTGAGCCCATAGCTATGCCATCTGGAGCACTCACTTCAAAAATGGCTCCTGTATAGTAATTTAATCCTCTGGCTAAAGTAACATCGATTGCCAAATGTGCCGATTGTAATCCTAGTTCGTCAATACTTTCTATGATATACCGAAGCTCAGACACCCCTTTCCGGCCTTCTTCCGAGTTTTGAAGTAACGCATCAAGACTTGCTAATTGTGCTGTATTGCTGCCTTTTAACGTGAACAATGGAGCCACTTTTTCAATTGCAGCATCTGAGATGCCCTTCTCTCGCATTTCTTTCTTCACACCATCTTCCCCAATTTTATCTAGTTTATCTAGGGCAACGGTAAAGTCTACTAAAAGATGTTTAGCACCGATAACTTCTGCAATTCCTGATAAAATCTTTCGGTTATTCAGTTTTATGGTAACACCGTTTAATTTTAAAGCTGTAAATACGGTATCGTATAACTGTACCAATTCCACTTCCTGTAAAAGAGAATCGGAACCTACCACATCGGCATCGCACTGAAAAAACTCTCTAAATCTTCCTTTTTGAGGTCTATCCGCTCGCCAAACTGGCTGAATCTGATATCTCTTAAATGGAAAGTCAATCTCATTCTGATGCATGACAACATAACGTGCAAAAGGCACCGTTAAATCGTAGCGGAGCGCTTTTTCGGATAATTTAGGAGCTAAGGAGCTAGAGTTTTTAGAACTGTATGTGACATCATCAACTTTACTAATAAAATCACCTGAATTTAATATTTTAAAAATCAGACGATCTCCTTCTTCTCCATATTTACCTAAAAGTGTATCTGAATTTTCAAACGATGGGGTTTCAATAGGCAGAAATCCAAAGGTTTGGAAATGATTTTTAACGATATCAAAGATATAGTTACGCTTGCTTATTTCTTGGGGAGTAAAATCCCGGGTTCCCTTAGGTATGGAAGGTTTCTGTGCCATTCGTTCATTTTATTGTTTGCAGCAGGATAATGTATACGTTTAATACCACGAACAAAATTTGTTCAATTATCTTAACAAATATACTCCTCCCCTCTGTCCCCTGCAAAAGAGAAGAAATTTTGTTTAAAAGGATTTAAGATGAATGGGCAACATCTGTTTCCCCGTGGGTATTAGGAAACAATCTGGCAGCTATTATGCATCCATCATAGATTCGAACCATTGATACAATTCTCCCTTGGTTATTACGGCACCTTGTTTAATCAATTGAAACTTATCCAAGTTCTTATCGTCTGTGTAAGCCTTGGCCGCTGTCATGTATTCCACAAAATCGGATTGCCAATTTTTCTTAAACCAATTAAACCCAATTTCTGTAGTCAAATCAATTTTAGGATTCATGACCTTTACAGCGATGAGCTTCATTTCTTTTTCTACCAATTGGAACAAATGCATTTGTTGGTCAGAGATATTCTCCAAATACATCACTTTGCCAAGCACACCTTCCCAAATGAGGTCGCTAAAGACATCTAATTCATCTTCCGCTACCTTTGGGGTCTCTTTCTTAATTTTAGCCCACTCATCTCCTGTTATGGACTGGGTAGCCAAGAAATTAATAAATTCTGGCTGTAATTCCTCCAGTTGTTCTTTTGTAAGTCGCGTATACTTCATTACTATCAAAAAAATAAGCCCTTCAGAAAACTGAAAGGCTTAGATGTTCAAATTATTCAAATTTACTTCTGTTCAGCGATTACTTCAAAAGGGAAGTCTAAAACTACCTCTCTGTGTAACCTAATCTGTGCATTATAAGGACCTGTTCTTTTAACTGAACCACCTTGTATATTAATGAACTTCTTATCAATATCGTGACCTTCCTTAGCAATGGCTTCTGCCAAATCTGTAACGGTTACGGATCCAAAAAGTTTATCGCCTGCACCAGTCTTAGCAGTTATCTTTAATTCCAAAGCCTTCAATGCATCAGCGATCTTAGAAGCGGCATCAACCACTTTTTTCTCTTTGTGCGCTCTTTGCTTTAGATTCTCTGCCAATACTTTTTTGGCTGACGGTGTTGCCATAGCGGCCAAACCGTTAGGGATTAGGTAATTTCTACCATATCCGTTCTTTACACTTACTACGTCGTCTTTAAAACCTAAGTTTTGTACGTCTTCTCTTAATATAAGCTCCATGATTCTTTTCTTTTATTTTAATAAATCACCAACGTATGGCATTAAAGCCAAGTGACGTGCTCGTTTTACAGCTTGTGCTACTTTTCTCTGAAATTTCAAAGAGGTACCTGTAAGCCTTCTAGGTAACAGTTTACCTTGCTCGTTTACCAATTTCATAAGGAAGTCAGCATCCTTGTAATCAACATATTTGATTCCGGATTTCTTAAACCTACAATATTTCTTTTTGGTGTTGGTTTCAATATTTAATGGAGTTAAATACCTGATTTCCCCATCTTTCTTTCCTTTTGCCTGTTGTTGTAATGTTGACATAGTACTTAAGCTTTAGCGGTTTTGTTTCTTGTTCTTCTTCTTTCTGCCCATGATACTGCATGTTTGTCCAGTTTAACGGTCAAAAATCGCATAACACGTTCATCTCTCCTAAACTCTTGTTCGTAAGGTAGTACTACCTGACCAAGGTCGGTGAATTCAAACAAGTGGTAAAAACCACTTTTTTTGTTTTGGATGGGATAAGCCAATTTCTTTAGGCCCCAATTTTCTTTGGAGACCATTTTGGCTCCATTCTTAATTAAGAAATCTTCAAATTTCTTAACTGTTTCCTCTATCTGAACATCAGATAGAACGGGATTCAAAATGAAAACAGTTTCGTAATGGTTCATAATATATATTTTGTTTTAAGGAGTGCAAAAATAGCCATTATTTTAAAATAAATATAAGAAAACATAAAAATCTTCGTTATAGCAAGGAAGTATTACTAAAATCAAACAATCCAAATCTTAAACTATGATCATTGCCAAATACACAAATAACACTACATTGTTTACATCTTTTGTTGCAGTTCAGCGTGTTTTTTCGGTTCTTTGTCGATGATTTAACCCCACAAATCAGCCCTTATGAAGTTAAGAAGTATTATCGTTGACGACTCGTCCATGCAAAGGATGGCCGTAGCAAAGTTGGTGAACAACCATCCCAATTTGGCGATGGTAGCGGAGTACAGCAACGCTATCGAAGCAAAGAATGGTATTAAAAACAATGAAATAGACCTAATATTTCTTGATGTTGAAATGCCAATTATAACAGGATTTGACCTACTCGAGTCCCTAGATAACAGTCCTCAGGTAATTTTGATTACCGGAAAGCCAGATTATGCATTAAGAGCTTTTGACTATGACGTAACCGATTACTTACACAAGCCTATTACCATGGCACGCTTTGATGCGTCGGTTAAAAGAGCAGTGGCAAAGTACGAGCAAGCTAACAGGGTTCTAGAAGACGAAGAACACATCTTTGTAAAGAGTAATCTAAAGAAAAGAAAAGTTATCTTGAACGATATTAAGTGGATAGAGGCTCTAGGAGATTACATTAAATTGGTTACTGACGAAGCTAATATCGTAATCTTATCAACAATGAAGTCTTTTGAAAAGCAACTTCCTGAAGAAAAGTTTTTACGTATTCACAAATCATATATCGTAAACTTAGAAAAAGTTGAAAAATTCAATAGCAAAAATGTAGAGGTCAGCGGACGATCTATTCCTTTGAGTAGAAACAAGAAAACTGAATTGGCCGAAGCGCTAAGTAACGTCTAAGCTATATTTTATGCTAAATAATTACTAAAAAGAAACCGCCAATTGGCGGTTTCTTTTTTTATATATGGTCTACATTATAAATAACCCTAACACCTCTATACATTGATATCGCTTTAAAAGACTTTTCTATTCTTTTAATATT
>CBDUKC010000134.1:0-8345 GCA_965367705.1 uncultured Maribacter sp.
CCTGTTCGTTTATTGCTTTTTTGAATTAGCTATGTATGATGCTACATCTTATCTCCAAAGAAGATGGCATTCATCAATAGTTTATTAGTACCGTACCAAAAGGCTCGAAAGTTAGTGTTATCGGTAAATGCGACAACCTTACCTTTTCCTAAACTTTGAATTTGAAAAGGAACTGAGTTTTTTAGCATCTCCAAGTTCTCTTCAGAAATATAACCGCTCAATAATGGGTCATTCGTATAAACGATGGGGTTGTTGTAACTATTTTTGTCAGGTTTTATATACACATTTGTGTTACGGAAAAGTGCGATATTGGTGTTTTTATAACCAAAGTTAATAGGATGAGTGCGATCTAAGTTAGCCTCAAAAATAGCTCCTCCCGTTACCTGTGCACCTCTAAAATCATTTTTCTGCTCAAAGTTAATGTTATTGCCGACTAAGGTATCTTTCTTAAATTCTAGCTTCATGAATTCATTCTTGTTAAACCATTCTGCCATGTTACGATAACCAATTAAGGTGCCACCGCCTTTTACCCAGTCCATAATTTTATCAGTGTTACTTTTGTTGATGGCATTGCCATTGGCACTAGGTAAGATTATATCCGTGTATTTACTCAAGTCTACAGATCTTAAATAGCTTACATCTATCTTGGTAAGTTCCATTTTGTAGCGCGTATCGAATAAATGCCAGATTTCACCTGCATCGTAGGAGCGGACCCCTTCTCCTACTATAATGGCCACTTTCTGCTTTTTTATAGGATCAAAATCATTACTTCCTAAATCAATGCCTTTAGTAAGTCCAGTCCCAACAGAGGTCACCGTCAAGTTACTTTCGGTAGCTACTTTTTGCATAAACTCATGCAATTCGGTAGCATTTAAATCCTGATTTTGGACTGGGACCATTATAGTTCCATAATCATAGGTTTTTCCTTCAACCGTAAACCGCGATTTAGCAACCTTGGCTCTGATACCTTTTTGGGTGATAGCATTTAATGCTTTAGGAGTATAGTATTCGTTCCATTCAAAAAGATAGGCATAGTTGCTCTTTGCACTTACAGAACCGGAAAGGGGAGCCAATTTGGTAATTTCCGGACCAGCGTTGCTTAACGTGGTAAGTTCTGCGTAATCTACGTTAAAAGCCAATGGGAATGTCCACGCGGAAACATCGTAAAAAAGACTGTCTTTGAACGTCGTGCGTTTTTCGAACATACCCTGTATAAGCCTAGGGTTTTTCTGATTCATTGGAACTATATAGCTTGTTCCCTTAGTATAGGATTTTCCATTTATCGTGGCATCGTTAGCCAATTCATGAAATTTTATTTTATGTCTTTGTAGTATTTCGGCTAGGTGCCAGGCTTTTGCTCCGTCTTTACTATCCCCAAAAACGATACCTTTTATCTTGTTTCGAGATGCTTCTGTTTTAATATCCCGATAATATTTTTGTTGATAATTCAAGATTTTCTCTCTCATATTGTTTGCCGCTTCAATGGTAGAAAGCGCTGTTGTAAACTGATTGCGCACCGTAAAGGGAAAGGTTAATAAGCCATTTTCGCTTTCTTGAATATGTCCTCTAGAACTACCTTGCTCAAATAGAATTCCTATACTTCCATTTACATCGGGGAAGGTAGAACCTTTACCATAGTAGTAGTCATCATAACCCTCTTCAGAATAGTACAAAGAACCTATTTTATCCAATGCCTTTGCATGGTAGGTGCCTATCTCACGTGTAAGCTCTTGGTTCATGTCCGGGGTTAAAGGATGAGTTCTCATAGGCTCCCCCGGTTGGAAGAAAAAAGTAGAGTTAGTACCCATTTCATGGTGGTCTGTTAAAATATTTGGCATCCACTTATGAAAACTTTCAACACGTGCTCTGCTCTCAGGCAGTTGTACAGGTAGCCAATCACGGTTCATGTCAAACCAATAATGGTTGGTCCTACCCCCAGGCCATACTTCATGATATTCTCTTTCGTTATTGTCAGCTACTAGATTTATGCTTTTGTTTGTGTTGGCCCAGTATGCGAAGCGTTGTAGCCCGTCTGGATTAAAAGAGGGGTCTAGTAAAATGACCATTTTGTCTAGCATAGCCTCTATTTCTGGTCCTTGTGCCGCAGCTAAATAATAAGCGTAGGCTAGTGATGCATTGGAGCCACTGGGTTCATTACCGTGGATTGAAAAACCTTGGTACACTACAACTGGCATGTTGGAAGTATTTGCATCCGTTCCGCTTTCTGTAAGGGCAACATGCGCTGTTCTTATTTGTTCTATGTTTTGATGGTTCTTTGGCGTGGTAATCGTTAATAAAAGAATAGGTCTCCCTTCAAAAGTCTCCCCTCTAGTTTCTATGGTCATGCGGTCACTTGCTTTTGCTAAGGTCTGCATGTAAAACATGAGCTTGTCATGCGTGACATGCCATTCTCCAACTTCGTGGCCGATAACATCCTTGGGCGTTGGTATGGATGCATCATAGCTGATATTCTGAGGTAAATAATAACTTAAATCTAATTTTTCCTGTGCGAAGGATATAAAGGAAATACTGAGTAAAACGGATAGTACTAGTTTTTTCATGTGTCTATTTAATTTATCTTGGCTATAAAAATAAATAACGACCCTCAATAATTAGGGCCGTTATCATTATTATTTAATTGAAATACTGTTAAATATCGTCGAAACTAACATCTGTGAAATTGCCACTTGTAGTTTCTGTGCTAGGGGACGTCGTTTCATCATCTTCTTTCTTGAAGTCTTTTTGATGTCTTTCTGAAATCACTTCGCTACCTTTTTCATTGATTATAAAGTCCATCATCTCTTCTACGTTCTCTTTGAAAGCATCGAAATCCTCTTTGTAGAGATATATTTTATGTTTTTTGTAGTGAAATGAACCGTCGTCATGAGTGAATTTTTTACTCTCGGTAATGGTCAAGTAATAATCACCCGCCTTTGTGCTTCTTACGTCAAAAAAATAGGTTCTTCTGCCTGCCCGTAAAACTTTGGAGTGAATTTCTTCCTGATCAGTTAAATCTCTATCGCTCATTTCCTTTGGTTATAAAGTGTGTTTATTCTATCAAAAATGAAAAAAAAAAAGCTATCCGACAACAATTTTCTAGTTTTCTTTCTCTGATAGCTGGTTCTGATAAAGCTCTTTGTAATAGCCGTCTGTGCCATTTAATTCTTCATGAGTGCCCTGTTGTATTAGCTTTCCATTTTCCAAGATTAGAATTTTATCAGCATTTTTTGCGGAAGAGACCCTATGGCTTACAATTAAGGTAGTCCTATTGTTTGAAGCCTTTTTTAGGTTGAAAAGAATATCTTCTTCTGTTTCTGTATCTACCGCAGAGAGGCAGTCGTCAAATAAATATATCGTAGGATTTTTCATTAATGCCCTCGCGATGGATACCCGTTGTTTTTGCCCACCACTAAGGGTTATGCCACGTTCTCCAAGCACTGTTTCATATTGTTTGGAGAAACCCATGATATTTTCATGGACTACCGCTTGTTTAGCTATGGCAATGATTTCCTCGTCAGTAGCATCATATTTCCCGAACTTAATATTATTCTTAATGGTATCAGAGAAAAGGAATGCATCTTGAGGTACCGCTCCTATAGATTCCCTTAGATCGGTAAGATTTATATTTTTAATTGGCTCGTCATCAAAAGTAATTTCTCCAGACGTTACGTCATACAAGCGGGCTACCAAATCTAGGATAGTCGATTTTCCAGAACCGGTCTTGCCAAGTATAGCAACAGTTTCTCCTTGGTTTATTGTGAAAGAGAGGTCTTTTATCGCATGAATATCCGTATCCTCGTAAGTGAAATTAACATCTTTAAAAACTATCTTACCCTTAATTTCATGGGGTATGGATTCGTTATTTTCTAGCTCTGGCTTTTCGTTAAGGAATTCGTTGATTCGTTTTTGGCTGGCCTCGGCACGTTGAACAATAGAGGTTAACCATCCTACAATGGCCACTGGCCAAGTAAGCATATTTACGTAGAGGATAAATTCAGCGATGAGACCCACCCCAATTTCTCCATTTATGTACTGCATGCCACCAATATAGATGACTAAGATGTTACTTATTCCAATCAGTAATACCATTAAAGGAAAGAACCACGCATTAACTTTTGCCAAGCTCATGCTCTTATCTTTTCCATCAATGGCCAATTGTGTCAGCTCCGCATTTGTTTGTGGTTCTAGAGCGTATGCCTTTATAACGGATACTCCAGAGAAAACCTCTTGGGTAAAGGTAGAGAGTGATGAAAGATATTCCTGTACCACCGTACTACGCTTGTGAATGATTTTACTAATCTTATAAATTAATACTGATAATATAGGTAAAGGGAGTAAGGTATAAGCGGCTAACGTTGGTGCTTTGATGAACATTAAAGGGATAAGGCAGGCAAAAAGCGTTAAGGTCTGTATGCCATACATGATGGCTGGTCCCGCGTATAAGCGTACTTGGTTTACATCTTCGCTTATGCGGTTCATTAAATCTCCTGTTCTATTTTTTTTATAGAAATTTAGGCTTAAGATTTGATAATGATCAAAAATCTCATTTTTTAAGTCGTATTCTATGTAACGGGAAATATTGATAATCGTTTGTCGCATGAGAAAGGTGAAGAAACCAGAAAGTAAGGCCGCTCCAACTATAATCAATATAAAGAGTGTTAATTGCTCTTTTGCAAATTCCTTGACGATGTCTCCTTTTAAATATTGCTGCACAACAGTTATGGTCTTGTTGACATAAGATGGCATAACCAACTGGAAAAGCCGGGCAAGAATGGTGATTACAATCCCGATAAACAGTTTAAGCCAGTATTTTTTGAAGTATTTGTTGAGGTGCTTAAGTTCCTTCATCGAGAAAATTAAATGAAAATTGTAAATTTTATTATTTTTCAAAGATAGGTTTTTGACCAATAATGTAATCCCAACAGAAGGTTTTATTCCCAGAGTCTTATCTCGAAATTAACTATTGAACCGAACTCATGCTTCGCATGCTTTTGTTCAGGTTCTTAATATTTATAAAATACCTGAGAATAAATACGAATGGTTTTGCGGTGCTATAAATAGATGCGTACTTTTGCCGCTTCAAGTTTCAACCTTAAAAAGTTCTTTAAAATGCTTACAAGAAGGCATATCAGGGTAAAGGTAATGCAATGCATCTATGCGCTGATTCAATCCAAGGATGATTCCTTGCAAAAACAGGAAAAGTTTTTAAAAGTAAGTATAGAGAATACGTACAGTTTATATCTAATATGGCTGAGCCTTTTTGTAGAAATACAGCAAAAGGCATCTGAACAACTTTCCCTTTCTACGAAGAAATATTTGGCAGATGCGGAAAAAGGCCACGCTGATAAGGCAAGGTTCGTAAACAATGCGCTACTGCTTCAATTAAAAAATAATCAGCTTTTAAAAGAAACATTTGCTAATAAGAAATTAGATAATTGGTATTTGAACGAGGAGTATGTAAAACTCATATATAAGGATATAATCGACAGCCAGATGTATGACGATTATATGAAAATGCCACATACAGACTTTAACAAGGATAAGGAGTTTGTACTAGCCCTATTCAAAGAAATCATAGCTCCCAACGAAAAAATATATGAATATTTTGAGGATGATAAGCTCACTTGGATCGATGATATTCCAATTGTGAATACCTTTATCCTAAAACAATTCAAGAAAGCTAAGGAAGCGCATAACGAATCGTTTTTCCTTCCAAAGTTGCTTAAAGACCAGGAAGATATGGTTTTTGCAAATGAGCTGTTAACCAAAACCTTACTCAAAAATGCTGCTTTGGAAAAGGAAATAGAGGGTAAGACGCCTAATTGGGACAAAGACCGAATTGCAGATATAGACAGTATATTACTAAAGATGGCTATCTGCGAGCTACTGCATTTTTCGTCTATTCCTGAGCGCGTTACCATAAATGAATATTTAGAAATAGCAAAGGAGTATTCTACCCCAAAGAGCAGTATCTTTATCAACGGTATTTTAGATAAACTTACCAGAGAATATAAAGCCGAAGGAAAGCTTAACAAGATGGGTAGGGGTCTGTTATAAAATAATTTTATAATTTTACGTTTTAATATAATAACAAATAGTTTAAATCATGAGAAAAATAGTTTTAGCCGTAGGTATGGTATCGTTGTTGGCGTTCACTTCTTGTAAGGAAAATGCTTCTGAAAAAATTAAAACAGACAATGTAGCACAGGCTGCAGTAAGGGATGAGGCTGCAAAGGCTGTTCCTGTAATGACCTTTGAAAAGGCAGAGCACGATTTTGGTACTATTGAGCAAGGAGCAGCTCAAGAAACTGCATTTAAATTTACAAATACAGGAAATGCTCCATTAATTATTACAGATGCTAAAAGTAGCTGTGGATGTACAGTTCCTAACCCACCAAAAGATCCTATCGCTCCAGGAGAGTCTAGCGAATTAATGGTGAAGTTTAACGGTGCTGGTCAGAATCAAGTTACCAAGACCATTACGGTTACCGCAAATACTGAAAAAGGTTCTGAGATTCTTAGAATAAAGGCCTTTGTAAACCCAAAAGGTGCAGCTCCATTAGGACCTGTAAAATAATTTTAAATTCAAATACAAACCAATAATGGGCGATATAGGACAATTTCTTCCGATGATATTGATTTTTGTGGTAGCATATTTTTTTATGATACGACCACAAATGAAGCGACAAAAAGACGAGAAGAAGTTTTCGGCAGAATTGAAACGTGGTGATCGTGTAATCACTAAAAGTGGTCTGCACGGAAAAGTAGTGGATATAAACGATAAAGATTCCTCATGTGTTTTAGAGACCATGGCCGGGAAATTAAAGTTTGATCGATCTGCTATATCCATGGAGATGAGTAAAAAGTTGTCCGCTCCCGTTGCTGAAAAGAAGTAAGATAACCAGAATATAGTGTAAAGCACCAATAGCAATATTGGTGCTTTTTTTATTTTTAAAATCTTTATCTTAAGAGCTTAAACAGAATACACATGGCTTTGAATAGAAGAGATTTTTTGAAAAACGGAACTGCTGGGTTGGCAGTGACCGGAGCATCATTTTTATTTCCAATGGAGCTTTTGGCTGCAATGAGGAAAAATGTGGGTCCAAATGACACGATAAATATCGGCTTAATTGGATGCAAGGGCATGGGCTTCTCCGATCTTACTTCTATGCTCAAAATGGGGGATACCAATGTTATTGCTTTATGTGATGTAGACGAAAATGTATTGCAGTCGCGAACATTGGATTTAGAAAAAGCAGGTATCAAAAAGCCAACATGGTATACCGATTATCGTCTTCTTTTGGAAAACAAAGATATCGACGTAGTAGTCATCGGTACACCGGATCATTGGCACTGTCTTCAGTTAACTGATGCGTTACAAGCCGGAAAAGATGTGTATTGCGAAAAGCCCATTGCCAATTCTATTCAGGAGGCTAATATTATGCTGAATTATGTAGAATCTAGTGACCGCATGGTGCAAATAGGACAGTGGCAACGTAGTCAGCCTCATTTTGTAGATGCCATTAACTATGTTCATTCCGGGAAGCTGGGAGAGATCCGTTTAGCAAAAGCCTGGGCATACCAGGGGTGGATGAAACCCGTACCGATTATCGCCGATACAGCTGTGCCAAAAGGTGTAGATTATGACATGTGGTTAGGCCCAGCAGCCAAACGCGCTTTTAATCCAAACAGGTTCCATTTTAACTTCAGGTGGTTTTGGGATTATGCTGGTGGCTTAATGACTGATTGGGGCGTGCATTTAATCGACTATGCACTTTATGGTATGAAAGCAGGTACCCCTAAATCGGTAATGGCCTTGGGTGGAAAATTTGCGTACCCAGATGATGCCTCTGAAACCCCAGATACCTTGCAAACCGTATATGAATATGATGGGTTTTCCATTCTATGGGAGCACGCCACAGGAATAGATGGAGGGAATTATGGTCGTAACCATGGTATAGCATTCATAGGGAATAATGGGACATTGGTACTTGATCGGCAAGGTTGGGAGATCATACCTGAGAAAGAGTTCCAAGGTTGGGAGAAGGAAGGCATACCTAAGATGGATGCTGTTTCTTTTGATCGAGGAGATAAAAGCGGTTTGGATTTACACACAAAAAACTTTATGGATGCTGTTAAGAGTAGAGATGCCTCTACCCTTAATGCACCAATAAAAGTAGGATATGATGCCGCTTTGGTGTCTCATATGGGAAATGTAGCGTTTAAAACTGGAAATAGAATCTATTGGGATGAAGCTACGGGTCTATTTAAAAGCGAAAAAGCAAATGAATTAATAAAGGCCGATTATCAGAACGGTTGGAAGCTTCCTATGCTATAGTATATAC
>CBDUKC010000135.1:0-7997 GCA_965367705.1 uncultured Maribacter sp.
TGTACACCGCTCGTCCCTGACAATCTTCCAAAACAATGCTGATTTTAGTTCTAAACATTGAAGAGTCATCTTTTAACATCGCAGTTAACCCAAGGCATGTATCCAACAACAAATCTTCCGGCAAGGCATCCTCATACTCGACCGTAAAACCATTTTGAACGAATTCATGCTTAAGCAAAGTACTTGTCAAATATTGATTCTGCTTTTTAAATTCACCTAATGTTTTAGGGATTATGATGTACTTATAGCTGTTTAAATCAACTTGTCCTATACCCACATATCCGATAGTGAGCATAATAATAAATAATAAGTTTTTCAAAATAGTGAGTTTATGTATTTTGCGGTTATAAATGAAATAAGCGTGCCAAACTGAAGTGAAGTAGTATTATTTTACACCTATCGCTTACGTCCCCAAGATATGATATTTAATCCTAACTGAAAAGATGCGTAATTACTAGCTGCTATGTTCTGGTAAGACAATAAATTATCTCCAATCACATAAAAATTTAGGGGTCCAGCTTGGAAATTAACACCCAAGCCAAGGTTGGTTGTACTAAACTTGTCCACTGTATACGTACCTTTCAAAGCTAAAAAACGCCCAAATCTTCTTTGATAGAATCCAGTTAATGCAAATAGAGGACCTCTTGGTCTGTTTATAGCATATAAATGCCCGCCAATGGAATTTGGGTATGATATCCTACGTGTTTTTGTAGTTGATATGTCACAATCACATTCGTTATCAGACCCATCCAGTTTTCCAAAATCGTACCGGATAGAAGCATTCAGTTTTGTAGGTCTAAACGTTATATAGGCGCTATTGGTCGTTTCAAATGGAATTAATTCCTCTACTTCATCAACCAATTCTTGCCAGAAATCCCGGTTAAGATCCCCGAGTTCCTTCAGTACGTCTATTTCTATCCCTTCCACAGTAGCTCTTCCCTTTAGACTGTAGTTATAAATATCCCCACTGTGGTATATCAAACCTAAGTCAAGCACGCTACCGGTAACCGTGGTGCGTTCACCAAGATGATACGTAAAACCCAGATCCATTCCTAGTCCCAAATCTCCACCTAACATAGAACGCTTTAAAAGTGTGCTCGCAAGATTGCTTTCATCTGCTGCGGTTCTCAAAGCCCCAAAACCCGAGCTCCGTAATCTCAAGTTTGAACTCAATGTTGTAGCGAGTAAATTATTTTGCCCCTGTGTATTTACCAAAAACCCGCTATTCTTGGTGGAATTGTAATCTGCTATTCCAGAATATAGCTTTGCTCTTACCCCAACAGTAAGGTTTTTATTCATTTTTTTATTCACACCCATATGATAAACCGCAACCATGGAGCCTCTTGTTTTTAAATCTCCTAGATCAAAACGCCTATTGAGTTGAGCTGTATTTCCTTCAAAGGCAAGAAAAGCATAATCTTGAGGCCAATAAAAAATATTATCCATTTCTAGATACGCTCCAAAAGAGAAAAATAAATCGGAATACGCACTGCGAAAACCACCACTAAATAATTCAATTGTTGCGGTATTGCTAATTTCATCACGAGTATTAAGTCCCGCAACTAACTGATTTCTAACCTTAGCATTAATATCCAGACCGTCATCTGCAAAAATATCGTTTACAGAAAAGCCATTTGAGCCTGCATAACCAGAAATGCCAGATAATAATGGCACACCAGCAAACCATTGGAAATCTGTTTCCATACCCGGATTCACCATCAAGGCTTGTGGAATTTCATTAAAATCATAAAGAACTTGCTTGTTCTGACCTGCTAAACTTGCATAGCACAGCAGTATGATAAGGAAAACAACGTGTTGAATCCTCATTTTAATCGTAGGATAAACTGGGCGCTTGAACGCAATTGAAACGCAGCTCCCGGAATCCCTGAAACACTGGAGTTGTCTCCTAAATTGGATGCGTTAAGCCTTACTTTGGACGTATTTCTAAGAATATCTAGGCTTTTCCCTGTATTACCATACGCTACTTCTCTAGTCAATACAGCGGTAGGTGCTGCATCTAAGGTAAAGACCTCCGAATCCAGAAGCCCATCATTCTCATCCAAAAACTGTAATTCTATTTGAATGGGTTTACTTGTGGTATTCTCTAATTCGTATAAAATTACGCCTTCTAAAACCCTATCGGCAAAAAATGCCTCTTCGAAAGCGTCAAAGTTAAAGTCCTGCGTAAAAAAATTGATATCACCTGCACTATTAATCAGTAGCTCTTGCACCTTAACAAAGAATATACTCGCCTCCAATGAAGGTGTTATGCTTAAATCGTCTAATTGCGAAAAGTCCTGCTTTTCAGAACACGAAAAAAACAGAAGCAGCAATACAGGAAGTAGGAAGTTCTTTTGTAACCGGTTCATATCGTTAAACTATGGGCATCAACCCGACTTAAAATAGTGATGCTTTACTAGTATTAACTCTATAAATATGATTTTATTTCCCATAAATCCGTAATCATGGGACAATGCTCATGTACAGCTTCTCCATGTGCGTTAAAGTGCAACGCATGAAGTCCTGCCCCCCTAGCCCCAAGAATATCGGCTTCCAAGCTATCTCCTATCATTAAAGCCGAATCCGGACTGACTTTTGCCCTTTCCAATGCCAGATTAAAAATAATGGGGTCAGGCTTTTTAACCCCAGCCATTTCGGAGTCTATCACCTGATTAAAATAATGATGGATACCCGAGTTTCTTAATTTTTTTTCTTGAATTTCCTGAAACCCATTGGTGATGATATGCAAGGTATAGTTTGGTTTTAAATAATTCAAAACAGCTACTACATTTGGAAATAAATAGCTATGGGAAGAAAGCTGATTGATGTACTCCTCTGCAAGACTATTAATGCAGTCATCAGATACCGTATACTCCAGAGTATCAAAAACAGATTTTAATCGCTGGTATCTAAGTTCCGACTTCGTAATTTTTTCTTCCCTATACATTTTCCAAAACTTCAAATTAGCTGGCACATATACTTCCAAAAAGGTTTCTAAAGGCACAGTTACCCCATGTGCTGGCAAGATAGTCTCGAATGTAAGGGCGGAGTTTTTTTCAAAATCCCACAAGGTATGGTCTAGGTCGAAAAAAACATCAGTTACTCTATTTTTAAACATTGTGATTCTTAATTAGGTTATGGTACATATGAAGCCATGAAAATTTTTCATTTCCTCCAAGGAGTTCATTGGAAAAAATAGTAACAAAAGAACCTTCAACATTTTTAATCGTGGTATACACACCCTTCACTTTTTGGATGACATCCTTTTCGTTCTTCATAGTTAGTAAAGCGTAATCGTGCACAGCAAAAGGTTGAATCTTAATGGGTTGCTGCACTTCTAGGGGGATGTCATAAAACTGAAACGATGTACAAGTTCCCGCCCTAAAACCTATCTCATGGGTATACCCCATGGTAAAATCGTTAGTGAACTCAGCCGTAACCAGATTTCTATAAGATTCAGGAACATCCACCCTGTTATAGCGCATTCTCGAATAATTTACGGGTCTATTAATAACGTTTTCTAGATTATGTTTTTCCCTCTTCAACAGTTCAATATCCCTAAAAGAGCTGTAGGAAGCACCTAGCGCTACTTTGGAATAATCTGCTATATATTTAATGAGCGACTTAAAACTATTGCTATTTGTAGATACATTTTTGTCGTATTTTGAATAATCCGCAAACTGAAAAAAGAAGATGCTTTTTACCCCATACGTTTGATGCCATTCTATAAGTTGAGCAAAATTATCATAGGGGTCTTTCTTATTTTTAATTCCGACCATAAAGCGCTCCCACACCCGCTTTAACTTAAACGTGCCAAGGTCCAATAAAAAGCCAGCAAACCCTCTAAATAAACCCCTATGTGCGTAGGAATGAGAGGTGGTTACATCTAATACGGACACATAATTATACCTTCTTTTTTTGTAATCAAGATCAGGAAATCGTTCTATTAAAGCCTGTAGTAATTTCAAGGCCCAAAGATCAACAACAGGACGGTCTAGAAAGTTGTGCTGGTAAGCGATACTATCTTTCGGAGAAAACCTCCCATGTAAATCTTTTACATGCGGCAGATACTCTTCATACCTGCTTAATAAATAAAAACTTGCTGCAAAAATATCAAAAGGAACAGTGCTGCGCTCTCCTGTAGGAAAAAAACAGGGGGTTCCCTCCCAATCGTGAATAGCGATTTGAATATCATTGATACCTTGCTCAAAAAGCAACTCGTTGCTACGAACAAAGAACTCGTTTTGCAAGGGTTGTTTGGTATAGGTTATTTTTTCATCCGTATGTTTTATAAAATCCTCGACCTTAGTCGTAAAACCGATTTCTATACCCAAAATCTTGGTGAAGATTTGTTTCATGGTATAGGTAAACCTAGGAGTGATTTTATGGGTATATATCAATAACATTTAGAGTAGTTGATTGTCTGCAAAACTAAAATAGTCTTTCTGCGTGATGATGAGATGGTCTAAAACCTTAATATCCAAAGATTCCGAGGCTCTCTTAATTTTTTGAGTGATATCCTTATCAGCATTACTGGGTTTTAAGGTGCCACTAGGATGATTGTGTGCTAAAATAAGTCCAACCGCACCTAATTCCAAGGTTTGTTTCATAAGGATACGAACATCTACCAAGGTGCCCGTAATACCACCTTTACTCAATTGTGATTTCTGCAATACTTTGTTGGAATTATTTAAGTATAAAATCCAGAATTCTTCATGTTCCAATTCTCCCATTATGGGTTGAAGGATTTCAAAAGCATCTTTACTACTAGCAATCTTCTCAATCTTAGCAGACGCTTCTCCTCTTCTCCGCCTACCAATCTCTAAAGCTCCGGCTATGGTTACTGCTTTCGCTTCACCTATGCCCTTAAACTGCATTAATTGTTTTATGGACAATCTTCCCAATTCGTTCAAATTGTTATCTACCGAGGACAAAATACGCTTGGAAAGCTCCACCGCACTTTCGGACCTACTACCAGAACCTATAAGGATGGCAATAAGCTCCGCATCGGACAATGTAGACTTCCCCTTATTTAGGAGTTTTTCCCTTGGCTTATCGTCATCTGACCAATGCTTTATAGAAAAAGAAGTAGGCTTTTCTTGCATTGGTTAAAGATAGCGAACTAATTATTTTATCGTAAATTTCAATAAGAATTAAAAGTTGAATAAAATGAAATCTTTACTTACCGCGGAAGCCCATAAAGAAATTAACGCTCGTTTGTCAAAACTTACGGAAAATTCCAAGGGAAATTGGGGAAAGATGACGGTTGGGCAAATGGCTTGGCATTGCCAATACCCGTTAAAACTCGCCATAAAAAACAAAGAGAACACCTCTAAAGGGAATTGGTTTATTAAGACCTTCTTTAAAAAGTCCCTGTACAATGATAAACCTTGGCGTAAAAACCTACCAACCGCACCTCAACTAAAAGCAAACGAACCTAAAGATTTTACCAATGAGTCGGCTATTCTTAAAACCTTGGTAGATGAGTTTTCTGCACTTAAGGATCGCGATATATGGTATCCTCATCCTGCTTTTGGCCCCTTTACCAAGGAGCAATGGGGGCAGTTACAATATAAGCACTTAGACCATCACTTAAAGCAGTTTGGAGTGTAAGGTAAGATTAATCCATATAATTTTGAATGCCTTTTAAGTCCAATCCTCCATAATTACCTGAGCTCATTAATACTAAGGTGGTATTTTCATAATCAGCTCCGTTCACATAGCTATGAAAGGAAACGGCATCTGTGAAGATTTTCAAATCTTTTCTCTGAAATGCTTCTGCAATCTGATGTGGTGTTACTGCTTCTAATTTTTTTATTGCTACAGATTCCGGTAAAAAGAAAATCACGGCTTCATCTGCTGCATCCAAGGCTCCTTTGTATTCTTTTAAAAACTCCGGATTAAAACTACTATAGGTATGTAATTCCAAACAAGCTACCAGCTTACGATTTGGGTATTGTTCCTTTACAGCTTTGGTCGTTGCAGCGACCTTACTTGGGGAGTGCGCAAAATCCTTATAAGCGACACTGGTTTTCCCTTCTGCTATTTTCTCTAAGCGTTTTGAAGCCCCTTTAAAAGTAGCGATGGCTTCATAGAAATCATCCTCATCAACCCCCATATTCTGGCATATCCATTTTGCACCGGCAAGATTGCTTAGATTGTGTTTTCCAAAAACTTCAATAGGCATAGGACCTTCAGGGGTACCTAACAGTGTTTGTCCGTTTTCTACAGTATACTCAGGCGTTTCATAGCCTAATTTTCGAATCGTATTATCCGAAGCTTCTACGACCTTTTTAACTTCAATATCTTCCATATTGTAGGTAATACTTCCACCATTGACAATGCTGTCCACAAAAATCTGAAACTGTTCTACATAATTCTCAAAGGTTGGAAATACATTAATATGGTCCCAAGCAATACCACTTAATAATGCAATGTTGGGTTTATACAAATGAAATTTTGGTCTTCGGTCTATGGGAGAGGAAAGATACTCATCCCCTTCTAGCACGATAAAATCATTATCCTCCGTGAGGTGTACCATTCGGTCAAAACCATCTAACTGGGCACCCACCATGTAATCTACCTCACGCCCGTGGAAGTCAAGCACATGTAGAATCATAGAGGTAATAGTCGTTTTTCCATGACTGCCTCCAATCACAACACGCGTTTTATTCTTGGATTGCTCATAGAGGAATTCAGGGTAGGAATAAATGGTTAAGCCCAATTCCTGCGCTTTCAGTAATTCAGGGTTATCAGCTTTCGCATGCATTCCCAAAACAATGGCATCAAGTCCTGAGTGTATTTTATTTGGAAACCACCCAAATTGCTCAGGTAAGAGATCTTTAGTTGCTAACCTTGATTTTGAAGGTTCAAAAATTACATCGTCGCTTCCTGTTATTTGATATCCTTTATGTTCGAGTGCCAAGGCCAAATTGTGCATTGCACTGCCCCCAATAGCGATAAAATGAATTTGCATGAAATGAATTTATTGAACAAAGATAGGAATTGAATTTAGCTTCGAAAACAGCAACTTTATAATTATCTTAGTCTCTAAATTCTATTATATGTCACTAAGTCTTTCAACGATACCTTCTAAAGAGATCATGCCAGGGTATCATGGTAAATTAGTACACTCCGAAACCATGACCATAGCGTTCTGGACCGTGAAAAAAAACGCAGAAGTACCGGAACATGCCCACATGAATGAGCAGATTATGCATGTTATGGAGGGGGAATTCCAATTTACATTAGATGGTACTACCAAAATTTACCATCCAGGAGATATTGTAGTCATTGCTGCTCACCAAAAACATAGTGGAAAAGCATTAACAGACTGTAAACTTATGGATGTTTTTAGTCCCGCTAGGGAAGAGTATAAATAAACCTCTTAATCCCAAAGGAGCAATAAAAAATGAACACATGAACATCTCTCTATTAGGAAAGTACGCTTTAGTTGGCGGAAGTAGTGGTGGTATAGGCAAAGCCATAGCACAGCAATTGGCTGCCAGTGGTGCCAGCGTAACCCTGATGGCTAGAAATGAAGAAAAACTAGATTCAGTATTATCTAGTTTAGCCACTTCTGAAGGGCAATCACATCAATATTTAATAGTCGACTTTTCTGATTATGAGGGATATAAAAAACGCATTTCCAAATACTTTGAATCCAATACCGTAGATATTCTGGTGAACAATACCCAAGGCCCATCTGCAGGAAATGCCTTGGAAAAAAAAGTAGAGGATTATCAAGATGCCTTTAACCTACTTTTTAAAACTGTTGTTTTTACAACAGAATTGGCATTAATACAGATGATTAAGAATCGGTGGGGACGCGTGATTAATGTAGCCTCCGTTTCGGTAAAGGAGCCTTTGTCATATTTGGCCTTATCAAATTCCATACGGGCAAGTTTGGTGACTTGGGCAAAGTCTTTAGCTACAGATGTGGGCGACAAACAAATAACGGTCAACAGTATTCTTACAGGCTATTTTGATACGGAACG